>JACCZL010000313.1 GCA_013695975.1 Chloroflexota bacterium | reverse complement strand
GCAAGATCCTCCACCTGCACGTCGATCGGGGCGCCCGAGCAGAAGGCTAGATCGCCAGACCGGTCCCGAGGACGAGTGTGGTCCAAGCCGGCCGTCCAGGATAGGCTCCGCGGGGGGGAGCGACGCTCAGGCGAAGAGGTCGGCGACTCGACAGGCGAAGCCGGGCACGACCGGATCGCCCGAGATCAGGTCGTCGGGGCCCAGGATGCGGGCGGCCCCGTCCGACGTGCAGACCATCGCCGACCGCGTGGTCGGGTAGAGCGCCCAAACGAGCCGCACACCCACCCGCAGCCAGTCGGCCACCTTGTCGTGGACCTCGGCCGCGGTGTCATTCGGCGAGACGACCTCGACGGCCAGGTCGGGCGCCAGCTCTGGATAGCCTCGTACTCGCGCCCCGGCCAGCCGCGCCTCGGCGACGTAGGCGACGTCCGGCGCCCGCACCCTGTCCGGATCGCGGCCGATCCGAAAGCCGGTCTCGGCGGCGAACACGGCCCCGCCCAGCCCTTGTTGCTCGATGAACTGGCGCACGCGGTAGTAGGCGTGGCCCGCGACGTAGCCGTGCTCCCCCCCGGCAGGCGCCATCTCCACCAGCTCCCCATCGATCAGCTCGCGACGCATCCCGTTGTCCGGCAGTCGGAGCAGCTCTTCGGCGGTCATCCGCGTACGGGTCTCGGCCATCGCTCCTCCCACATCCTCGGCGCACCGTCCGGTCTCATTGTACCGAGACGTCGATCCTCGGCGGCGCGGAGCGCGGCAGAAGATGGCGGGACATCGGAGGCACGGTTCGAGGAGAGCAGACGGCGCTGCTCCCTTCCCCTGACGCTAGATCCCCTCCAGCGCCAGCCGCGCCTCCTCGTCGAGGACGGCGACGAATTTCTGGTAGAGAGCGTTGGCTTCGGCGGGGGTGTCGGCGATGGCGGTCACCCCGAGGCGGCCGAGGCTGCTGACGCAGCTCAGCATGTGCATCACGACGCCGGTCTGGCTGGTGTGATCGAAGTGGAGGCGGTGGCGGCTGACGATGTCGAAGAGGGCGTCAGGGGTCAGGGCGCGATAGCTGGGCGACTCGACGTGGTCGCTCGCGACGTAGGACTTCTCGTGGTCACGGGCCGTGGTGAAGACGCCCCGCTCGGGGTGGTAGGCGCCGTCGGTCAGGTACTGCAAGGTGAGGAACGGGTGAGTCGTGCCACCCTTGCGCAGGTTGACTTCGATCGCGAACGGCTCCCACCCGCCGTCCCCCAGCCGCACGACGACGAAGTCGATCGCGAAGCGCCCGACGATCCCTTCGCGGGCGAAGCGCTGGCCGATCTTGGCCGCCGCGCGCATGATCTGGGGGGCGTAGGCCGGGTTGGCCGGAAAGCGGGCCCCCAGGTAGCTCTGGCCGCTCGGGCCGCCGAGCATCTGGTCGTGCGTCGAGAGCAGCTCGACGTCGCCCAGCGGCGACACTCGGAGCTGCGCGCTCGGACTCTCGATCTGCTCGCCGACGATCATCTCTTCGACGATCGCGCCACGCGCGACGACCTTGGCGACGTAGGACTCATACTGGATGCTCGGAAGCTCGTAGCGCATGCCGCGCAGTCGCTCGGCCAGCGCAGCCCGCTCCGTCGGGTCGCCGGGCGACGGCAGCCCTTCCAGGTCGACGACGGCGTTGCCCATGCCGGAGACGCCCTCGTTGAGCTTGACGATCACCCTCCGCATTGACGGCATTTGGGCCCGCATGCCGGCGATCGCCCCGACGATCTCGTCGGCGCTGAACAGGTCTTCGACGCCGAGCGGGTGGGGGACGCCCTCCTCGGCGAAGATCCGACGGCAGCCGCTCTTGGTGCCGAAGGCGAAGAAGCGGGGATCGGCGGCATACATCGGGATCCCGAGCCGCACGGCCAGCTCCCGCTCGAGCTCGGTCGTGCTGAACGGCACGATGTGGGCCCGAGCCGGGTCCGGGATCAGCGAGCGGATCTCTTGCAGCAGCCGCGGACGCTCCAGCAGCTTCTGGGTCAGCGGCCGCGACGAGGCGTCGAGCGGCGCGACCAGGGACAGGCGCTTGCGGGTGTTGCTGATGACCGCGCCGGGCAGGATGTGGAGGTAGTAGTCGACGATGCCCGGCGGGATCGCCTGCGAGGTGACGTAGATCAGCCGGATCAGCGGCTGGCGCAAGAGGAACAGCATGAACAGGAACCGCTCCTCGTAGGCCTGGAGCACCGAGCTCGGCAAGTCGACGTCCACGTTGAGCGACGGCACGACCACGACCGTGTTGGCGTCCTCGAGCGGCCCGCCCGGATCAGACCGCCCGATCAGCTTCCACAGCGCTACCAGCTCCCGCTGGAGCTGCTCGAAGCGAGTCTCTACGTCGTCCATGGTCGTCGTGAGCGCGGGTGATGGTGCAGGCATGACAATCGCCCCCACGGAAGGTCGATGGCGGATTGTACCGTCGTGGCGTAGGGGGGCGATGCATCGCGCCCCTACGGCAGGCTGAAGACCTCGACCAGGCCGCTGACCGAGCCGCCGGGGGTGCGGCCGCCGGCGACGACGTAGACGGCGTCACCCGGACCGAGGACACCCAGGCCGTGGCGCGGCGTCGGGAGCGGGGCGAGCGTGGCCCAGGTGTCGGTAGCCGGATCGTAGGCTTCGTTCTGGGCAAAGGTCCCCTGATTGTCTTCGCCGCCCAGGACGTAAACTCGACCCGCTAACACGGCCGCGCCGATGCCGCTACGGGCGGTTGGGATCGGGGCGCGCGCCGACCAGGTGTCGGTCCGCGGGTCGTAGACCTCGTGAACGTCCAGGTTGCGGCCGAAGTTGCCGCTGACCCGCCCGGCGATGACGTGGATCAGTCCGTTCAGATCGGCCGCGGCCAGATGATCGCGACCGGTCGGGAGCGGCGCGCGGGCGCTCCAGGTATTTGTGGCCGGATCGTAGACCTCGTTCGCCTGGCTGTTGCCGCGCCCGGCCTGACCGCCGATCGC
>JACCZL010000557.1 GCA_013695975.1 Chloroflexota bacterium | reverse complement strand
GGTCTACAGCGTCGACCTCGCGCACCACGAGGAACCGCAGGTGGCCTGCCACCTGCTCGCCAGCCGGCCGAACGGCACCTACGTCGAGATCTTCCACCGGGAACGTGACCCGATCTGGTGGAACCTGATCGAGAACCGGCCGGAGCTGACCGACGGCTCCTTCGAGCTCCCCCGCGAGCCGGGCTTCGGCTGGCACCTCGACGAGTCTTTCATCGACCGCTACAGGGTCGATCGATGAGCACGGCTCGCCGGCAGCTCCCAGCACGTTGAGGGCAACGTGAGTCGGCTCCGGCTCGGAGTCATCGGAGCCGGTTCGTGGGCGGTCGCGTCCCACCTGCCGAACCTGGCCCAGCGCCGTGACGAGCTCGAGTTCGTCGGCGTGTCGCGGCTGGGTGAGGAGCTGCTCGGGAAGATCGCGGAGCGCTGGGGGTTCGAGGTCGCCAGCGAGGACTATCGGGACGTCCTCGCGGCTGGGATCGACCTGTGCCTCGTCTCGAGCCCGACCGCACACCACTACGAGCACGCGAAGGCTGCGCTCGAGGCCGGCGCGCACGTCCTCGTCGAGAAGCCCTTCACGGTCGCTCCCCACGAGGCGTGGGATCTCGTCGAACAGGCGCAGACGTTGGACCGTCACCTTCTCTGCTCGTTCGGTTGGAACTACAGGCCGCTCGTGCGGGAGGCGAAACGCCTCATGGGCGAGCGGGGGATCGGCGAGATCGAGCACGTCTCGATCCGGATGGCGTCGTTCACCCGGGAGCTGCTCTCGAACACGGGCGCCTATCCGAAGGCCTCACCGGAGGCGATCCCCGAGCAACGCACCTGGACCGATCCAGCCGTCTCGGGTGGCGGCTACGGACAGGCTCAGCTCTCGCACGCGCTCGGCATGGCCCTCTGGCTCACGGGTCTGCGTGGAGAGCAGGTGTTCGCCTTTCTGTCCACGGCCCTCGACGCTCCCGTCGAGCTGCACGACGCGATCGCGGTGCGCTACCGGGGCGGCGCCGTGGGGACGCTCTCGGGAGCCTCGTCGCACACGGACATCGGTGCGAGCGAGAACGAGCTCGACATCCGCGTGATCGGGAGCGAGGGTCAGCTCGCCGTCGACATCGACGCCGGGCTCGTCTGGCTGGGGCGGAGGGACGGCGCGACGAAGCTCGATCTCGGTCACGAGGCCGGCCTCTACGACTGCGACGGCCCGCCCCACGCGCTCGTCGACCTCGCCGCAGGGCGCGCGGTCGAGAACTGCTCTCCGGGGGAGCTCGCGGCCCGTACCGTCGAGATTCTCGCCGCTGCCTACCGGAGCTCGCGCAGCGGGCGCGGAGAGCCGACCTGACGTGGCGCTGACGCCCCGCTCGAATAGCTTCCCCGTGCACGGTGTGGTAGGAACGCCCCTCGGGATTCGATTCCAGTGACCTCACCCACACGAGCCCCGGGCGACAGCTCGTCGAGTCACCGAGTGCAGGCGCAGGGGAGCGAGCCGCAGGCCCGCGCCTCGGGTCGCGAGCGGCTCGGCGACCTGACGAGTCGCATCCCCGAAGAGCTCGGCGTGTTCGCCGCGCTCGTCATCCTCGTCACCATCATCGGTACGCACAACGGCGCGTTCGTGCGGCCGGAGAACCTCCTCGACCTCGTCGCCAGCAATTCGTTCTTCGGGATGATCGCGCTCGCGACGGTGTTCCTGCTCGCCCTCGGCGAGATCGACCTCTCGGTCGGCTGGAACTTCAACTTCTCGGCCGTGATCGCAGCGCTCGCGATGGTGCACGGCGTCGATCCGTGGCTCGCGGCGGGTCTGGGCGTGCTCTTCGGCGCCGGCCTGGGGCTTGTGAACGGTGTGCTGGCGGTCGGCTTGCAGCTGCCCGTGATCATCGTCACTCTCGGGACTTTCTCGATGTTCCAGGGGCTCTCGCTCGTGGTGAACAAGTCGTCGGCGGTCGTGCCGCCCGACATCAGCGGCAGCTTCTTCGCCACGGTGAACAAGCGGATCGGCTCGCTGCCGCTGATCGGCGGAGTGCCGTTTCTCGCGCTGCTCTTCGTCGCGCTGGCGGTCGTCCTCCACGTGTTGCTGCACCGAACCCGATTCGGCTACCGCGTGCTCGCGATCGGGAGCAACGCCGAGGCAGCCCGGCTTGCGGGCATCCCGCTCGCGCGCACGCGCGTGCTCGTGCTCGTGCTCGTGGGCGCGTTCTGCGGTCTGGCGGGGAGCCTGTACGTCGGCTCGTTCGGATCGGTGGATCCGGCGTCGGGCGGGCAGTTCCTGCTGGCCGTCGTGGCCGCGGTCATCATCGGGGGCACGCCGCTCTCGGGTGGCATGGGCACCGTGATCGGCGCGTTGATCGGCGTCCTGATCATCGCCACCATCTCGAGCGGGATCATCTTCTTCGGGATCGACGCGACGTGGAGCACCTTCGTCACCGGCGCCGTGATCATCATCGCCGTCGCGGTCGACCAGGCGATCAAGTGGCAGCGGCGCCGGAACGCGGAAAGGAGGGCGACCCGGAACAGCTAGGACCGTCGGCGGCCTCGCACGTCCACAAAGGCCGGAACCTCTGGAGGAAAGGATCTGCAGCATGCAGAAAGCACCCATTCGGTTCGCCTGCGCCGTCGTGGCGCTCGGGGCCGCGGCAACGGTCGCTCTCAGCGGTGTGAACGCATCGCCCGCCGCCGCCCCGGCGGCCCAGGCGGGGCCGCAGGGCGAGAGACTGACGATCGGGTTCGTGACCCACTTCATCGGCAACCCGTTCATCAAGCAGATCGCGCAAGCGGCACGCGACGCCGGGAAGGATCTCGGCGTCGACGTGAAGATCACGGGCACGGCAGGGTTCGACCCGGCGGCTCAGCTGAAGATGGTGCAGGATCTCGTGGCCGCCGGTGCCGACGGCGTGTCGACCTCGATCACCGGCGACTCGATGGCCGTCGGCCTGAACAAGCTCGTCGCTCAGGGCAAGCCAATCGTCCAGTTCAACATCTACAGCACCCGGGTGAACGGCCCCTACGTTGGCGAGCGCTCGGTCGACGACTGGGCGATCCTCGGGAAGGCCGTGCGGAAGGAGATGGGCGGCGCGAGCGCGAAGGGCAGGGTCCTGATCGGCACGTGTGCCCCCGGTTTCCCGGCGCTCGTCGACCGCATCAAGGGCGTCCGGCGCGGGCTCGGGGCCGGTCTCGACATCAAGGGCCCCTTCGACGTGACCGGCGATCCCACCAAGAACTTCACGGCGTGGCAGCAGCTGATCGCTGCGAATCCCGACGCGAAGGCTCTGATCGGCGTCTGCGCCCAGGATCTCGAGAACCTCGGCAAGCTGAACGCGCAGAAGGGCGACAAGTACATCACGGCCGGCGGCGACCCGACGCTCGGGAATCTCGCCGCGCTGGAGGGAGGCCACGGCCTCATCTCGATCGGCCAGACCGGCTACGTCCAGGGATACCTGCCGATCAAGATGATCGTCGAGGCGCTCCGGTCGAAGAAGGCCCTGCCGAAGAAGGGCTTCGTCGCCTCGGGTGTCGAGGTGATCACGAAGTCCGGGGCGATCGAGGACTTCGGCCTGCCGAAGTTGACGCTGGCGCAGATCAAGCGATTCCAGACCGATGCTGCCGTGCAGCGCAGGTACTACAAGCCGCTGTTCACGGGGAAGGGCAAGCTCGCGAACTGGCGGAACGACGTCGAACCGTTGGCGAATGCCAGTCGCTGAGCAGGAAGACGAAGGAGGCGGCTCCACGGAGCCGCCTCCCTCGGTGCGGCCCGAGCCCGCGATCGCCATTCGCGGCTTGGTCAAGCGCTACGGCGGCGTGGTGGCGCTGGACGGCGTCGACCTGGACGCCGTGCGCGGCTCGGTGCACGCCGTCGTCGGCGAGAACGGGGCCGGCAAGTCGACGCTGATGAAGATCCTTGCCGGCGCCGTGCAGCCGGACTCGGGCTCGATCGTGCTCAACGGCGAAGTGCTCGAGTCGCAGTCGCCACAGACGGCGCGTGAGCGCGGAATCGGAATCGTCTACCAGGAGCTCAGTCTCTTCCCCAACCGGTCCGTGCTCGCGAACCTCTTCGCAAACCGCGAGCTCGTTCGCAACGGGCTCTTGTCCAATCGCGCGATGGTCGAGCGTGCAGCACCAACTCTGGCGGAGATCGGTCTCAGAGTGGACTTCGATCGGCCGGTCGGGTTCCTTCCCATCGGTGAGCAGCAGCTCGTCGAGCTCTGTCGAGTCCTGCTCGCCGAACCGACGGTGCTCATCCTCGACGAGCCGAACTCCGCGCTCAGCGAGGAAGAGACGAGTCGCCTGTTCGCGGTGCTCCGAGGCCTCGCCGCCGAGGGGATCACGATCCTGTACGTGTCGCACCGGCTCGAGGAGGTGTTCGCGATCGCGGACCGGATCACAGTGATGCGCAACGGCCGCGAGGTTCTCACCGCGGACCGGAGCGAGCTCACCATCCGGGAGGTCGTTCACGCGATGATCGGTCGCAGCGAGCACGAGCTCTTTCCGGACAGGCTGTCCGCGACAGCGGAGGCGAAGGCACGTGTGCTCGGCGTGAAGGGACTCTCGGTCCGTCGCCGTCTGCACGACGTCAGCTTCGAGGCGCGGGCGGGAGAGATCGTCGGTCTCGCGGGCATCGAGGGCTCCGGGGTCTCCGACCTCCTGCTCGTCCTCTTCGGTGCCCTGCGACCGGACGCCGGCGAGGTGACGTTCCCGGACGGCCGCGGCTTCCCGCGCTCCACCACGGCGGCTGCTCGCCGACGCATCAGCCTGGTTCCGGCGGACCGGCGCCGGCAGGGACTCATGCTCGACCAGGACGTCGCGCGCAACATCGCGCACGTGTCGGCAGGCGCGCTGGCGAGCCGGTCGCCCTGGCTCGGTCGAAGGGGTCTCGCAGCCTCCGCAAGGCGCCAGATCGGGAACCTCCAGATCAAGGCGCCCTCGCCCTGGTCGCAGGTTCATCACCTGTCCGGTGGCAACCAGCAGAAGGTCGTGATCGGGAAATGGCTCGAGATCGCCCCCGACGTGATCCTTCTCGACGATCCCGCGCGCGGCGTCGACGTCGGTGCGAAGGGCGAGATCTTCAGGCTCGTTCGCAGCGTCACGTCGGAGGGCAGAGTCGTGCTCTTCCGCTCGACCGAGCTTCCCGAGCTGATCGGTGTTTGCGACCGCATCCTCGTCTTCTACCGCGGGCGACTCATGAGCGACACAGCGGCCGATGCGTTCGACTCCGCCACGCTGCTGCACGCGATCAACACCGGGGAGGTTCCGGAAACACACGAGAAGGGAGCGCCATGATCCGCCGAGCGTTCACGTTGCGCCTGAAGCCGGGCGCGCTGTCGGAGTACAAGGACAAGCACGACAAGATCTGGCCGGAGCTCGTCGAGGAGATCGAGCGGAGCGGCATCGCGCGCATGACCGCGTTCGAGGCCGACCCGGTGATCTTCTACTACTCGGAGATTCTGGACGAGGGAGCCTGGGACCGGTTGTGGCACACGGAGATCCACGACCGCTGGGGTGAGCAGTTCAAGTCGTTGATGGCCTTCACGGAGGAAGGGATCGTGGATGCGGGCGACCTCACGGAGATCTTCAACCTCGAGACGAAGGCGGGTGAGACGGGGACATGAGCGACTTGACGGGCAAGGTCGCCGTCGTGACGGGCGCGAGCCGGGGGCTCGGGCGCGATGTCGCCGAGGCGCTCGCCGCCCGGGGCGCGGAGGTCGCGGCCGTGTCTCGGAGCGCAGAGAGGTTCGGGGCCGATGTGGGCCGGCCGGATGACGTCGAGCGGCTGAAGCGGCAGGTCGAAGGGGAGTTGGGAACGCCTGACGTCCTGGTCAACGCTGCCGGGGTCTTCGGGCCGGTCCAGCTCATGAAGGACTCCGATCCGGCGCGCTGGATCGAGACGCTGATGGTCGATGCCGTCGGCCCTTACCTCACCTGCCGTGCATTCGTCGGGGGCATGATCGAGAAGGGATGGGGCCGAATCGTGAACGTCACGTCCGCGGCCTCGCTGCACCCGCCCGGGCCTTTGAACAGCGCCTATGGAACCGCCAAGGCAGCGCTGAACCAGATGACCCGGCACCTCGCGGCGGAGCTGGAGGGCACCGGCGTGACGGCGAACGTCATCCATCCGGGCGACGTCAAGACCGCCATGTGGGCGGACATCCGGGACCAGGTCGCCGACCTCGGGCCGGAGGCCGACGCGTATCGAGCATGGGTGGACTGGGTCGAGG
>JACCZL010000538.1 GCA_013695975.1 Chloroflexota bacterium | reverse complement strand
GCGTCCAGGGTCAAGCAGCTCAGTCGCTCGGCGTGGTGGCTCACGTTCGCCCGCGCCCGCTCCAGGACGTGGGGCGAGTAGTCGCCCATCAGGTAGTGGAGCCGGCGGTAGTAATCTCTGCCCAGCTCGCGGTCGAGCCGCAGGAACTCGTCCAGCCAGATCCGGGCCTGATTGCCGTTGCCGACGCCTAACTCCAGGACGTGCAGCTCGTCCGGCAGCGCCCGCCGCGCCGCCAGGTCGTCCCAGCTCGCGAACAGCTTCAGGATCAGCTCGCGGGCCGCCGCGACGTTGCGGGCGTCGCTCTCGCCGCCCGGCAGGGCCTGCTCGTAACCCCGCCCGGTGGCTTGCTCCCAGAGCGCCAACGCCTTCCAGTAGAGGGCGTTGAAGTCCCAGATGCAGCTCGCGGCGCCGGGGCCCCACCCTTCAAGGTACTGACGTCCGCTCGGCGCGGAGCCGTCCGGATCAGCCAACGCGCGGGTGAGCTCAGCGCTCACGTCGATGGCGCCACTGCGTCGCAGGTCGATGGCGAGCTCGTACGAGGCGCAGGTACCGCCGGCGCCATTGCGGTCGGCCCGCGCGGTTTCAAACGCCGACGGCACGATCGTGCGCAGATCGATCGACTCGCGAAAGTTCTGCTTGTACTGGACCCAGTCGCAAACCACCCGCAGGCGTGCCAGGTCGATCGATCCATCTCGGGCGGTCTGGACGACCGCGGCCAGGATCGGCCCGACGTCGAGCGCCTTCGGACCCCGCAGCCTGTCGGTCGCGCGTAGCTCGATGATCATGCTCGGCTAGAACAGACCCACGATCTGCCCCTTCAATGCGTCGAGATCCGTCCGCGGGGTGGCCGGGGCCGCCAGCACCGAAGAGGGGGAATCCGCTCGCGCCACGCTCTTGCCTCGCCTTCTCGCGCTAGATGCTTCCTGCCAGGAGGGGGGCCGCCCCGGCGACGGCCGCCGGGTCCATCGGCGCGGATCGCCGCCCGATGCCGGCCCGCTCGAGGATCTCCGGGATCGCGTCTTCCCAGCCGAAGGCCATGACGTGGACGCCGGCCACACCGGGGATGTCGCGAACCTGCTGGATCATCTCCACACAGATCGTCAACCCCTCCGCGGCTACTCGGTCCTCGGGCACGCCGCGCAGGCGCCGGACGATGTCGTCCGGAACGTACATACCGGGGACCTCGTTGCGCATGTGCTCGAGGGCACGGAGCGACTTGATGGGTCCGACCCCGGCCAGGATGTGACAGCGCCCGTCCAGCCCCAGGGCCCGCACGTCGCCCATCCAGCGGGCGAACGTGGCCACGTCGTAAATGAACTGGGTCTGGACGAATTGGGCGCCGGCGGCGATCTTCTTGCCGAGTCGCTCGGCGCGGTAGCGCAGGGGCGGGGCGAACGGGTTCTCCACGGCGCCGATCAGCCAGCGCGGCGGCGCTGTCAGCTCGCGCCCGGAGAGGAGCCGACCCTGATCGCGGAGGGTCCGGGCCGTCCAGACCAACTGCACCGAGTCGAGGTCGAAGACCCCTTTCGCGTCCGGGTGGTCGCCGAAGCGCGGATGATCGCCCGTCATCAGCAGGACGTTGGGGATCCCGAACGCGCCGGCGCCGAGCAAGTCCGACTGGAGACCCATGCGGTTGCGGTCGCGGCACTGGAGCTGCATGATGGGCTCGACGCCGGCGTGCATGATTGCCAGGCTGCCGGCCCAGCTCGCCAGGCGGACGACGCCGCTCTGGTTGTCGGTGACGTTCGCGGCGTCCACCCAGTCGTGCAGCAGCTTCGCCTTGCGGTGGAGCGGCGCGAGGGTGGCCGAGCGGGGTGGCCCGATCTCCGCGGTCACCGCGAAGCGACCGCGAAGCAAGGCGCCGTGCAGCTTGCTGAGTGGCCAGCCGCTCTCGGCTGATTCGGATTGAGCACCGTTCGGGCCGCTCATGCGCCGTCCCCGACGGGATCCGCGGGCGGCCCACCGGAGGTCTTGGGCGCTCCCCGGTCGCCACTCGCCAACGGGCGAGCATCGCGATTCGCGGGCGGATCGACGTGGAGCAATGGTAGCTCTTCGAGACCGTCGTCCGGTGTCCAGAGGGCCTCGTCGCGGCCGCGCCAGTAGTTTACCCAGGAGCTCTGGCCCCACAAGCTCTGGTCGATGGGTCGTTGGAGACGGCGCAGGTCGGCCACCCGATCCTCTTGCTCGGCGCGCTCGTAGGCGACGAGCCAGACGCAGCGCAGGTCCGGGTAGACTTCGCACGTGCCGGTCGGCGACACGCCACCACACGGCCCGTTGCGAAGCTGCTTGGGGCAGGTCATCGGGCAAGCGTAGGCGGTGCTGGGCAAGGCGCACTGGGCACACATCCGGCAGCCGAACAGCCGCCCCTTCACCCACGCTTCGGCTCGGGTAAAGGCGCGGTACAGGCGCGGGCTGGACTCCAGCCAGAGCGCGACTCGGTACCAGAGACGGTTCGGCTCGAGCAGTCGATGCAGGCCCAGCATCGACCGCGCGCCGGCCTTGGGCGTGGTCGGGCGCGGTGCGTCGGGTTGGGTGTGGGCCAGCTCGCGCGTGGGCGCCAGGTCGTCCGCTGCGCCGCTCGTGGGCCACGACGATCTGCTGGGCACGGCCGATGAGGAGGGCGTCACAGCCATCCCGTCACCTCCGAGCGCTTCTCCACGCCCCTGGGCGGCCCTCGGATCGGCGGCCAAACGACCTGCCACCACCACCGAGCGTGTCCCCCATCGACAGTAGAGCACAGCCCAGCATTGCTGTCAACGTTGCGGCCGCCGACCCGCCCACGTCCCCCGACTGCCTGGCGCCATCGGGCTCGGACCGTGCTGCTAGAATGCTCGCCACCGCCGCGCAGGCATGAGCCGAGGATCGTTGCCCTGTGACAGCCTGGCTGCTCCTGAACTTCCCGACCTGGCTCATCGCCGCGCTGGTGATCGGGGTCCCGACGCTCGCCGCGATGGCGGCGATGGCGCAGGTGCGCCGACGGGTTGGTTGGCATGATGACGGCGATGATCAGCGCCGCGCTGTTCCTCATCGTCGTGCTGGATCGCCCATTCACCGGGGATGTGCGCGCCGAGCCCACCCCGTTCGAGGAGGCGCTGCGCCTCATGGGCCCCGGTCCTCGGTAGGGCCACTCAGGCACCCGGGCTCCCGCAGTCGGCGATCAGCGTCAGCGAGTCGGA
Source organism: Chloroflexota bacterium (assembly GCA_013695975.1). GTDB lineage: Bacteria > Chloroflexota > UBA6077 > UBA6077 > JACCZL01 > JACCZL01. The sequence goes on along the minus strand of JACCZL010000538.1, from coordinate 4,200 downwards.
CACGCTCGCCGCCGAGCGGGCTATGCGGCCGAGCCGCGCGGGCGGTCATGCGACGGTCGACGCCCGCCGCCCCGCGACGATCCGCCCACGCTTGACGACCAGCGAGCGGGGCGGCCGCGACACGACCGCCTCGGCGAGGCCCTCCCCGGGTAGGACGACGAGGTCGGCGTGGCAGCCCACATCCAGGCCGTAGCCCTCCAGGCCGAGGGCCCGAGCACCGCCGATGGTGGCGGTCTCCAGCGCCAGCTCGACGTCCTCGTCGCGCCGGAAGCTCGAGCGCCAGGCGAGCAGCATCGCCCGCTCGAGCATGTCGCCGGTCCCGTACGGCGACCAGAGGTCGCGGATGCCGTCCTGGCCGAGGCAGACCGCCACCCCCGCGTCGCGCAGTCGTCGAAGGGGTAGCGGTTCCCCGCGCGGGGAGGCGGCGGTGGCGACCGCGATGCGCTGCTCGGCCAAGTCGCGGGCGAGCTCGTCGAAGACCCCGTCGGCGACTATCGACAGGCAAAAGGCGTGGCTGATCATGACCCGGCCGGCCAGGCCGAGGGCCCGCGTCCGCTCGACGATCAGGCGCACCTCCCAGGCGCCCAGCTCGCCGCAGTCGTGCAGGTGGATGTCTACGCCGGCGCCGTGGCGGGCCGCGATCCCAAAGATCGCGTCGAGGTGCTCCACCGGGTCGCCGTCGACCCCGGCCGGATCGAGTCCGCCGACGCACTCCGCCCCAGCCTCCACGGCCGCCTCGAGCAGCTCGCGGGTGCCCGGCTCGACGAGCATCCCGCTCTGCGGGAACGCGACGATCTCGACGGTCACCCGATCCCGGAACCGCTCGCGTGCTTCGAGAACCCCTTCGATGCTGGCGAGGCCTGCCTCGGGGTCGACGTCGACGTGGCTCCTGATGTGGGTGACGCCAGCGGCGACGTACGCCGCCAGGAGATTGCCCGCCCGCTGGGCGACCGGCGGCAGCTCACGCCGGTGGCGGCGCTCGTTGCGGATCAGCTCGGCAAGCGTCGGCCCGCCCGAGTGCGGGCGCCACGGCAGTCCCCAGAGCGTCTTGTCAAGGTGGGCGTGCGCGTCGACGAAGCCTGGCAGCAGCAGCTCGCCCCGACCCTCGACGACCGTCGCCGCGTCGCCCGGCGCTTCGAGCCTTTGGCCGAGTGCCTCGATCCGGCCGTCACGCACCCGCACGTCGGTCACCGACCCGCCCATCGGCCGAACGTCCTTGACCAGCAAGTCGCCACTCATCACCGAAGCCCTCCTCTACCTCGCTCCTCCCCCCGATCGTAGCAGCCTCGCGCCGGCCTTCCCCATTTGCCCGTCGGAGGCCCGTTTGACACCTTATGGGCGGGTCGTATAGACTACACGGGACCTGACAACCGCATACGATAACGCGGTGACGGGGAGTAGTAGAGGCGGCGGCGCTGCCCAGAGAGCCGGGGTCTGGTGTGAGCCCGGTGCAGCCAGTGTCTCGAACTCGCCCCTGAGCGGCCAGGGTGACCCCGACGATGGAGCGGGTGTAGCCCTGTGACGGGGTGGCGCGCGTGAGAGCGCCATGAGTGGATGCGCCGCGAGGCGGCATCAACCAGGGTGGTACCGCGAGAGCCCCTCGTCCCTGTTCGGGATGGGGGTTTTTTTGCGGCCGCGGCGACCAATCAGGCGAACGGTCTGGCGCGGACCCACCGGATGCAGCGCACTGAACGAGTGTGGCTGCGCCAGATGCCGGATGCGATGCATCAAGCTGGGTGGTACCACGAGTGGCCCTCGTCCCGAGCGGATGGGGGCTTTTCGTTAACATCGGCAACTGGAGGGGCGAGCCGTCGGTTCGCCCCACGATCGGCGACCATGCTCACGGACAGGGAGGGGCAGACAGGATGAAGCTCAACGGTTCCCAGATCCTCAGTCGCAGTCTCGCGGAGGAGGGGGTCGAGGTCATCTTCGGCCTGCCGGGCGGCGCGATCATGCCGCTCTACGACGAGATGCACAAGCACCCGATGCGCCACGTCCTGGTGCGTCACGAGCAGGGCGGCGCCCACATGGCCGATGGCTACGCCCGCGCCAGGCGCGACGTCGGCGTCTGCATGGGCACGTCCGGGCCCGGCGCCACCAACCTCGTCACCGGCATCCTCAATGCCCAGATGGACTCGTCGCCGGTCATTGCGATCACGGTCAACGTCGCCAGCAGCTTCATCGGCACGGACGCGTTCCAGGAAGCCGACATCAACGGGATCACCATCCCAGTCACCAAGCAGAATTACCTCGTTCGCAGCACCCGCGACCTGGCGCGGACCGTCAAGGAAGCGTTCCACATCGCCCGTACCGGCCGCCCCGGCCCGGTCCACATCGACATCCCAAAGGACATCCTGCTCGGCGAAGTCGAGTTCGACTACGCCAGGACGACCGTCGACCTGCCGGGCTTCCAGCCCTCGACTGAGGGTAACATCGTCCAGATTCGCAAGGCGGCGCGGCTGATCGAGCAGGCCGAGCGGCCGGTCATCCTGGCCGGCCAGGGGGTGCTGATCTCGCGCGCCGCGCCCGAGCTCAAAGCCTTCGCCGAGCGGGCGACCCTGCCGGTCGTCACGACCCTACTCGGCATATCCGGCTTCCCGGGCACGCACGCGCTCTCGGCCGGCTGGCCGGGCATGCATGGCTTCGTCTGGTCGTCGTACGCGATCGACCGGGCCGACCTCGTCATCGGGATCGGCAACCGCTTCGACGACCGCTGCTGCGGCAAGTTCTCGGCCTTCGCCCCGAACGCCAAGATCATCCACATCGACATCGATCCGGCCGAGATCGGCAAGAACGTCCGCGTCGACGTGCCGATCGTCGGCGACGTCAAGCGAGTGCTGCCCAAGCTGATCGGCGAGCTGGGTGAGATCGCCGATCGGCTCCCCTGGCTTCGCCAGATCGACGAGTGGAAGCGCGAGTACCCGCCCAAGAAGTATCCTGACGACACCCCGATCCTCTACGTCCCGCAGGTCATCCAGGGACTCTACCGCGCGACGCGTGGCCAGGCCCTGGTCGTGGCCGATGTCGGCCAGCACCAGATGTTCGCCGCCCAGCATTACCTGTTCGACGAGCCGGACACCTGGCTCACGTCGGGCGGCCTCGGGACGATGGGCTTCGCTCTGCCGGCCGCGATCGGGGCCCAGCTCGCCCGGCCGGACAAGACCGTCTGGGCGGTCGCCGGCGATGGCTGCTTCCAGATGACCATGCAGGAACTGGCGGTCTGCGTCGTCGAGAAGATTCCGGTCAAGATCGCGATCATCAACAACGCCTACCTCGGCATGGTCCGTCAGTGGCAGGAGCTGTTCTGGAACGGCAACTATCAGGCCGTCGACCTGGCGGGTCCGCCCGACTACATCAAGCTTGCCGAAGCCTACGGGATTCCGGCCTGGCGGGTCACCAGGCCCCACGAGGTCCAGCCGGCGATCGGCGCCGCGATGGCGTACCCGGGGCCGGCGATCATCGAGTTTCAGGTCGCTAAGGAAGAGAACGTCCTGCCGATGGTCGTGCCCGGCACGTCGCTGGCCGACGTGATCCCAGACACGCCCTACGTCCCCGACGCGGTCGGCAGTCCCATCGCCGAGCCGATGGCGGAGCCGGTCGCCCTGCGGGGGGAGGTGACTCGATGAAGCACACCCTGGTCGCGACGATGGAGGAGGGCCCAGCCGTCCTCAACCGAGTGGTCAGCCTGTTCCGGCAGCGCGGCTTCGCCGTCGACAGCCTGACCACGGGGCGGACCCACGAGCCGCACATCATGCGCCTGTCGATCGTCGTCGACGGCTCGAAGACGGCGATCGAGCAGGTGGTGAAGCAGCTCTACAAGGTGATCGAGGTCCGCAAGGTCAGCGACCTGACCGACGACCAGACGGTCCAGCGCGAGCTGGCGCTGATCAAGGTCACCAGCAAGAGCGCCGCCCTGCGGGCCGAGGTCATGCAAGTGGCGGACATCTACCGCGCCCGCGTGGTGGACGTCGCCCAGACCTCGCTGACGGTCGAGGTGACCGGCCCGAGCGACAAGATCGACTCGATCGTCGGCCTGCTCAAGCCTTACGGCATCAAGGAGATGGTCCGCACCGGCCTGGTCGTCATGAGCCGCGGCGCCACGGCCGGCCAGGAAAAGGGCCGCGAGGCGGTCCGACTGCGGGAAGTATCGTGAACGGGTAGGTGGTAGGTGGCGTATGGGGGAGAGGCCAGCTCCTGTCC
>JACCZL010000305.1 GCA_013695975.1 Chloroflexota bacterium | reverse complement strand
CGCCCACCTTGATCCGGTCCGTCAACTCGAGCGCCATTTCCTGGCCTCCCTCACCGTGCTGCGCGGGGAGCCCGCGCGCTGACCGCCCACAGCCGGAGGCGGTCCTAATATCAGACCAATACCTGGTCAGTGTCGCACGGTACTCGTTGGGAGGTCAAGGAGGCTTGCGACGCAGCGAGTGCCACCGAAACCGCTGCGCCAGACTGCCGAGATGATGCCTGAGTGGGCCTCAGCCTACTGATAGCATCGCGACCACCTGGGCGGCGGTGCGGAGGGGGGCCGTGGGTGGGGGGCCACCCGTGGCAGACGCCGGTCCTTGACGATGTTTAGCGCCTACGCTAAGCTCTACGAGAGGAGTAAGTTTTCCCTGCATGACGGTCCCGCTGTTCACTGCTGACGGCCTTCTGCCGGTCGGGGACTATGCGGTGACGCTGGAACAGCTTCGAGCGTCCCGCCTCGTGACCGGACAGGGTCTGGGGTCGCGCACCTGGGATCGGGCGTGGTGCGGCGAACTGGTGGACAACCTGGAAAAGCTCGCCCGCCAACTGTGGCAGGCAGGCGTGGATCGTGTCTTCGCTGACGGTTCTTTCGCCGAGGCAAAGGATCATCCAAACGACATCGACGGCTACTTCGAATGCGAGCTGGTCAACTTCAGCCGCCTGGTGCAGGATCTGAACAGCCACGACCCGGAGCATGTCTGGGATTGGTCGAACCGTCCGATTGACCCTGTCTCGCTGAAGCCGCATCCGCGGATGTGGCACGCCTATCGCGTGGAGCTCTACCCGCACTTCACCGACTACCCACAGCTCTGCGGTATCCCCGACCAGTTCGGCAACGACCAGTTCTTTCCGTCGGCGTTCCGCCACTCGCGAAGGGCTCACCGGCAGAAAGGCATCATGCAGATCGTTCGGTCCGCACTCACGTTCCAATTCTCTCAGGAGGTGACACCATGATTCGGAGCGAACGAGAGTACGAGGAGGCGCGGCGACGCATTGCCGAGGATCGGAAGATGGTGGAGCAGCAGCGCAGCGTGCTGGTCGGGATGGGCCTTCCGGCCGAGGATGTCGAGCTAGCGATGTCGCCGCTGCTCGCGTTCCAGGAGCAGCTCGTCGCTGACCTGGGATGGTACGAGCGCGCGCGACGTCGCGAGTTGGGCACGCTCCACCGCCTCACCGATCTTGGGCGGTGGCTCATCGCGTTGCGCATCGCCAATGGCCTGACCCAGCGCCAACTGGCGGGGCGGCTTGGCGTCACCGAGGCACAGGTCTCACGAGACGAGCACAATGAGTACCACGGCATCGGCGTGGACCGTGCCCAGCGCATCCTCGACGCGTTGGCCGAAACCATCACCATCACCATCGGGCCCGCGGGAGGCCGAGCGCCCGCGGCCGAACGAGACCTCGCCGGCGTGGGCAAACTGGCCTGAAATCGCTGCACCAGACTGCCCTGGAGCGCTCGGAGTGGCGGTCGACCGATCCCTTGAGCAGGTCGAAGAAGAGGAGTGCGGTTTTCGCGGCCTCGAGCCTGTCAGGCACGGTAGGTCAACTTCACCAGCATGGCCAAGGGGAAGTGGGAAATCCCGGCGGTGATCATGAAGGGTACGTCGATGTCCGTTCTCTTCACAGCGGGTGACCGCTGTTATCGGTCTTGTAGGACTGGCTCTTGAACTTGTTGAGGAAGGCCGCGATGGTGTCGTCTTGTCGTCGTATGAGCGTCGCGCCATCTTGCCAGATGCCGTTCTCCGCCCACCACTGACTGCCGGGTGGGTCGCCTTGGTTCTGATGGATGTTATGCACGCCGAGGCCACTGGTGAACGGTTCCCCGAAGATGTACAGACGCTTGGGGTTTTGCAGCAATGGCTCGAGATCGGCGAGCGCGTCGATGCTTGTTCCACTTTTCCAGGGAGGGATTGCGCTGGACTGAAGAAGTCGGCGTAGCGCGTCGAGGATTGGATCGAATACGACGAAGACGCAGCCCGCCTTCGGTTGAAGGCTGGGGCTTCGGATGTAATCCAGCGCACCCGATCCGGCGTTGGAGGCCAGGGCGTGCCAGCCATCGGCGAATCCGGCCACGCCGTTGAGGGCCGACTGTCCGAATTCGACCACGCGCCATTCGACGCCGTTAGCCAGCTTCTTGCTGTCGACGTCGATGGCGCACTTGTACCTGCCGGCGGGCGTTTGCACCTCGACGTTGCCGTGGTAGTACTGCCCGTAATCGTTCACCGGATCACGGTAGTAGCTGTGCAGGCTCCCGATGATGACGCCGTACCCATGGTTGAGGGGCATATCCGCGTTCCTCCATCCCTTGTCTGGTTCAGCACGACGGCGGAGAGTCGCCGTGACCGGTCAGCAGCAGGGTCGAGTCAAGATAGCCGAGCTGATCGAGCCAGGCCCGGGTCTCGCCGAGGATGACGCGTGGGCGAGTGCGGAGCTCGGTGGGGCAGCGGGAGCCGGTCAGGAAGAGGACGGTTCGCAGCTCGTGGAGGAGCTGGTCGATCCAGAGGTCGACTGCCGCCTCGCCCTCGAGGGCGGCCTGGAGGAGGGGGCGGGCAACCCCGACCAGCGTCGCGCCGAGCGCCAGCGCCTTGGCTGCGTCCAGACCGCTCCGGACGCCGCCGGTCGCCACCATCGGGAGTCCGGCCGCGGCGGCACCGGCGACCGTGACGGCGGTCGGTATACCCCAGTCTCGGAGCAGCTCGCCGAGCCGTCGCCCCCGCTCGTCGCCCTGAGCCTCGGCGCGCAGTCCCTCGATGACCGCGAAGCTCGTGCCGCCAACCCCGCCCACGTCGAGCGCCGCGATACCCAGGTCTCGCAGACGGAGCGCCGTCGAACGTGCCAGGCCCGCCCCGGTCTCTTTGGCGACGATCGGGACCCCGACCCCTTCGCTGACTGCCCGGATCGCATCGGCGCAGCCGGCAGCCTGTCGATCGCCCTCTGGCTGGACGCTCTCCTCCAGGAAGTTCAGGTGGATCGCCAGCGCATCCGCCTCGATCATCGAGACGGCCGCGCGGGCCTCCGCCAGGCCGAGGGCCTGGCCGCTCCGCTGCGCCACGAGCTGGGGTGCGCCAAGGTTGGCGATCAGGAACGCCGTGGGGGCCTCGCGGCGAACGACGGCATAGGTGTAGGCCAGCTCTGGATTGCGCAGCGCCGCCCGCTGGCTCCCGACGCCCATCGCCAGGCCGTGGCGCTCGGCAGCCCGCGCCAGGATCGCGTTGACGTCGCGGGCGGCGGCATGCCCGCCGGTCATCGCCGCGATCGCGATCGGCGCCCGGAGCTGCCGGCCGAGGAACTCGACCGACAGGTCTACCGCGTCGAGGTCCAGCTCCGGCAGCGCCTCGTGGATCAGGTGGATGTCGGCCCAGCCGGCGCCCGCGCGGGTGTTGACGTCGCGGGTGGCCGTAACCTGCAGATGCTCGGCCTTGCGGGCCTCGATGGCGTCGTTTATTTCAGGATCCAATCCCAGCGCTCGCGGGTGATGCGCTTCTCCTCCGGCTCGGGCCCGATCGCCGGGGGAAACTTCTCACGCCATTCCCACGGGCGGGTGGCGTCGATGATCAGGCGGCTGTTGAAGCCCTTCTTGCCCGGCTCGATGGCCGGATCGAGAGGGCCGCTCCAGGCGCGATGAATGATGTCCAGGTCGCGGTCGGGATCAGAGCGCGTGCAGATGGCCCAGACCACTTCGTCTAGGTCGGTGATATCGATGTCGTCGTCCACGACGACCGTGATCCGCCCGAGGTAGGCGCCGGTCCGACACTGGCTGGCGACGTGCCCGGCCTGGCGGGCGTGGCCCGGGTAGCGCTGCTTGATCGCCACGACGTTGAAGAGGCGGCAGCCGCCGACCCCGTGGCACCAGGCGGCGGTCACGTCTGGGATGCCGGCCAGCCGGAGCTCCCGGCGGAGGTTCGCGTCGCGCAGATACTGGCGGAAGCGGTGGGCCTCGTAGGGCGGCTTCTCCGGCGGGCAGCCCAGGATGATCGGCTCGTCGCGGTGGTACACCGCCCTGACGACGAAGACCGGCTCCTCCCGCGAGGCCGACGCGTAGTATCCGGTCCACTCGCCGAAGGGTCCCTCCAGGCGCTGGCGGTCCGGCTGGAGGAATCCCTCGAGGGCGATCTCGCCGTAGGCCGGAATTGGCAGCCCGGTGTGCCGCCCGCGGATACATTCCAGGGGTCGTCCGCGCATCGCGCCGACCCAGTCCAGCTCGCTCACACCCGGTCCCATCTCGAGACAGCTCGCGATGAAGAGCAGCGGGTCCATCCCAACCATGACGACGGCGGGCAGCGGCTCCCCGCGCTCGAAGTGCTTGTCGCGGTGGATCCGTCCGTGTTTGCCGGGCGAGATGTACAGGCCGGTCTCGTTCCGATCGTGCACCATCACCCGATAGGTCCCCATGTTTACCCAGTCCGAGTCTGGATCCCGCGTGATGACGCCATCGCCGGTCCCGAGGTAGCGGCCCCCGTCCTGGGGATGCCAGAGCGGCGTCGGGAACTTCCAGAGGTCGACCGCGTCGCCCTCGAGGACGTTGTGGGTGATCGGCCCGCTCTCGACCATCTGGGGCGGGATCGGCTGGACCGCGTCCATCCGCCGCTCCCACTCGTCCATCAGCTCGAATACGCCGATGTCGACCGGCAGTCCGAGGCTCAGGGCGAGGCGCCGCCGCTCCCCCTGGGCGTTGACCAGGATGCGGTAGCCGGCCGGGTAGCCGGGGATCTTGTCGAAGAGGACGGCCGGCGCGCCATCGGTGTGGTGCAGCATCTCGGTGATGCGGCCGATGTTCTCCTGCCAGTCGACCCCGTCGAGCACGCGCAGCTCCCCCAGGGCGTCCACCATCTCGAGCCAGTCGCGCATATCCTGGTGGGGCAGACCGGTCGAGTGCAGGCGATCGACCAGCCCGGCCTTTTCGGCGGCCGGCGCCGCTCGCCCGTTGAGCGAGCCAAGTCGAACACCCTCGGGCATGCCGAGGGACCCCTTTGGCTCTATGGTGGCTGTCGCGGCCTGGCTCTCTGCGCTCGCCGTCATGCTGAACTCCTTGCGCCTTTTTCTTGCACCTGCTCCTCCGTTCTCTCCCTCCCCGCGGCCAGCTCGGCCGCGTGATGAGCCCGGACGCGGCGCCCGGTCGGCGTTGGTATGATCTTCGTATCTTTAGAAGGTCGCCCGGGACTTGTCAAGGGTTGCCCGTTGCCTCTCGGACTGGGGGAGAGGTTCATAGTCGCGCTCGCTCGAACGCCTCATCGAGGGCGCGCCGCGTGAAGACCCCGACCATCCGCCGCTTGTGGCTGGCCGATCCGCGCCAATCGTCCAGCGGGTCGGCGACATCTTTCGCCAGCTCGGCCGCCTCGGCGATGGCGGCCTCGGCCGGGCGCTGTCCGACGAGGGCCGCCTCCGCGGCCGGCGCTCGGACCGGCCGCGGGGCCGCGCCGACCAGCGCGATGCGGGCCGCGCGGCAAACTCCCGCGTCGTCTAGCCGGACCCACGCCGCCACGGCGACCGTCGCGTAGTCATCCTCGGTCCTCGGGAGGAACTTCTGGTAGGCCCAGCCGCTTCCAGACGGGACCGCCGGGATTGTGCAGCCGACGACCAGCTCGCCGGGCTTGAGGACGGTCTCGTAGTAATCGAGGAAGAACTCGTCCAGAGGTATTCGGCGTTGCCCGTCGGGGCTCGCCACGACTACCTCGGCGTCGAGCGCGAGCAACGCGGCCGGGGGGTCCTGGCTCGGATCGGCGTGGGCCAGACTCCCGCCGACCGTGGCGATGTTGCGGATGCGGGGCGTGGCGACCCGCCGGAACGCCGTCGCGACGAGGGGCCAGCCCTCCTGGACCGTCGCCGACGTGGCGACGGCAGTGTGGGTCGCCAGGGCCCCCAACCACAGCGACCCCTCGGCCTGTCGCGTCACTCCACCAAGGCGGGGGTCACGCCCGAGCCCGCGCAGGCCGACCAGGACGGCCGGCTGGACCAGCCGCTGCCTCATGAGGTTCACGAGCGCGGTCCCGCCGGCGATCGGTCGCGCATCGTCGCCATACTCCGCCAGCAGCTCCAGCCCGTGCTCGAGTGACTCGGCCGGGCGGTACTCGAACGGGGTCACCGCTTGCCGCCGCGCAGGACAGATCGGGCCGCGTCGAGGACCGATCGGACGATCGGGTAGTAGCCGGTGCAGCGGCAGAGATTCCCCGCCATCCACTCGCGCACGTCGCCCTCGGTCGGCGCGAGTGTGTCCGCCAGGAGCGCCCTGGCCGCCACGACCTGGCCGGGCGTGCAGATCCCGCACTGGTAGCCGCCGTGCTCGATCAACGCCGCCTGGATCGCCTGAGCGCGCTCGTCCTCGTCGAGCCCCTCGATCGTCGTGACGACGGCGCCATCGGCGAACACGGCCAGCGCCAGGCAAGCGCTCACGAGCTGCCCATCCACCAGCACCGAGCAGACCCCGCAGACCCCGATGCTGCAGCCCTCCTTGGTCCCAGTCAGGCCGAGGTCGTAGCGGAGAAAGTCGATCAGCAGCCGTTCCGACGCCAGGTCGGCGTCGACGGGCGTTCCGTTCACCACGGTCGAGATACGGGTCATCGGCCGTCCACCCCACGACGATCGGCGGCTGGGTGCAAGCGTCCCCTCCGAGTCGTTCTCTCCGAGGACCGTCGCAAGCGTAAATCCAGCAGCGCTCGGCGTTCAAGGGCGACATCCCTCGAAGGTGCGCCTCACCTGCGTGCCACGGCTGGCGAATTCGCCTGTTCGGGGCCGATCAGGCCGAGCGGGTGCCTCGCCTGGCGAAGGGCGTGCGTCTGATCGAGCGCCTCTGGGCCGGTGAGATGCTGGAGGACCCGCCTGGGGCCCATCTCAGCGTCCTGCCGGCCCGGCGACTAGGGCGTATGCCATACGCCGCTACGACGCGCGGAGAGGCCCGAGCAGCCTTATTCCCCCTGCGCTGACCAACCGGGGCACCGCACCCACCCGTCGGGGGTAGGCCGGCCGGATAGGGGTGCCGCGTGGTAGGCCGATGCTTGGGGAGCTCAGTTGCTCGGGCCACGTCTACGGTATCATCGACAGCCCTCCCTTGCAACGGGC
>JACCZL010000511.1 GCA_013695975.1 Chloroflexota bacterium | reverse complement strand
CCCTTCACCGGCGCCAACCGCTTCGTCGTCTCCGCTGCCGAAGGCTTCGTCTTCCTGGCCGGGCTCGTCGTCGGCATGGTCTACGGAGGGCGGATGCGGCGCGAGGGCTGGCGGGTCGCCTGCGAGGGCCTGCTCCACCGCGCGGCGGTCCTCTACGCCGTCACGACCGGCCTGACCCTCCTGTTCGTGGTGCTTTTTCAGTACACCGACCTGCGGCTCTGGCTCGACCGCGCGTACGGCCTCGGGCTCAACGATCCGGTCGAGCTCGTCGTCAGTACGCTCACGCTCCACTACACCTATCACGGCACCGACATCCTCTGGCTGTACACCATCCTCCTCGCCGTGGCGCCCTTCGTCCTGGTCCTCCTCCGCTACGGCCAGATCGTCGCGGTCCTGGGCGCTTCCTGGGTGCTCTGGTACGCCTACCAGCAGGCACCCCAGGCGGCGGCGATCCCCTGGGCTGCCACCAACGTCAACTACTTCCCGGTCGCTCCCTGGCAGCTCCTGTTCGTCCACGGGATCGTACTCGGCTTCCATCGCCAGGCCATCGGCCGTGTCCTCGGACGAATCCCAGCGCCGTTCTACCTGGTCGTGTTCGGGCTCGGCATGGCGTTTCTGGTCCTGATGCACCGCGCGCACGACACCGGGCGACTGGCCGGTTGGCCCATCCTCGGCTGGCTCGCGGGCGAAGAGTATCTCGTCGTCTTCGACAAGACGTCGGTCCCACCAGGACGGATCCTGGCGTTCGTCGTCCTCGCCGGCTTCAGCTACTCGCTCGTGACGGTCTTCTGGGTGCCGATCCGAGCCGCGCTTGGCTGGCTGCTGCTGAAGCTGGGCACGAACTCCCTGCGCGCGTACTGCCTCCACCTCGTGCTGATCGTCCTCGTCTACAACGTCGACTCGCTCGCGCGGATGTACGATCGCTCGCGCTGGGCCAACACCGTCCTGCAAGGGCTCACGGTTGGGCTGACGTTCGCGATCATCATCGGCTGGGAGCGCCTCGAGCCTGGCCTTGCCTGGCGGCCCAGCCTGCCGCTCTCGCTCGCCCTCGCCCGTCGGCATCCGCTGCTGTTTAGCTCGGTCAGCGCCGCCCTCTTGCTCGTGACCGTTGGCGGCGCGTTCTTCGCCGGGTCCGTGCGCGCATCACGCCAGACGGACCTGGCGTCCGCGACGACCGAAGCCGGTGTCCTCCGCTACATTCCGCCCGACGGCCGGTCGCAGGTTCCGCCCACGCTCTTGCTCGCACTCCACGGCGAGGGCGAGTCCGGACCAGAGTTCGCGGCGCCGCTGATCGACGTCGCCCGGAACAACGGCTGGGCGTTGCTCGCGCCGACCATCTCGTGGGGGGATCGAAGCGACATCGAGTCTATCTCGAGCCTCGTCGCCGAGACGCTCCCGGCCATTCAGGGGCTCGTCGACGCCATCGGCGACGCCGGCAATCCCGTGCAGTCGAGGATCGTCGTGTTCGGCGGCAGTCGTGGCGCCCACACGGCCCGGCTCTTTGCCCTCTTTTACCCAGATGCCGTCGCGGCCGTGGCAACCGTCGGCCCCGCCCCATGCCTCTTGCCGACCGAGGAGCTTGGCGGGGACCCATTGCCAGTGCCCGTCGGGCTCGGCGACCTCGACCAGTACGTTGGCGAGCCGTTCAACCGCGAAGCGATCGCTCAGACCGCCTTCTGGATCGGCATCCCGCTCGGAGCCGAGGTCCGCGACGGCGGGTGCCCCTGGGGCGCGCTCGGCGATCACCAGCCCGAGGAGCGCGCCCAGATCTTCAGTGACCTACTCGCCGCCCACGGCGTTCGGACGCGGATTGTCACCGCCAGCGGCCCGGACGCACCGGAACGCCTCCGCGGCGAGGCGCTGCACTTCTTGCGAGCGAGCGACCCCCGCAACCGGTAAGCTAGCCTGCCTCGGCGGTGCGCCGGATCCGCGCCCAGAACGCTGGTCCACCCGTCTCGAGGTAAGCGTAGTCAAACTCCGGCGCCGACCCGCGCACGTGCCGGGCCCAGTGACCCTCGAGTAAGACGGCCATCTTCCAGAGCGCGAAGACGATGTAGAAGGCCAGGTCCGGCAGCCGATGCCCGACCCGCTCAGCGTAGCGAGCCGTCAGCTCCGCGCGGGTGCTGAAGCCCGGCAGCTCGGTCAGGCGCGGAATGATCCGCAGCTCGGGTAGCGGGTCGGCCGCCTCGCGCCAGAACGCCAGCAGCCAGCCGAGATCCGCGAGCGGGTCGCCCAGCGTCGCCAGCTCCCAGTCGACGACGGCGAGCAGCCGCGCCGGCGGCGAGGGGGCGAAGAGGAGGTTATCGAGCTTGTAGTCGCCGTGGACCAGCCGCCCCTCTTCGTTCTCGGCCGGCAGGGTTTCTTCCAGCCAGGCCGCCACCCAATCGAGGTCATCCGCGGAACGTGTCCGGGCGAAATCGAGCTGCTCGCGCCATCGCCTGAGCTGTCGGCTCAGGTAGCCGCTCGGCCGCCCCAGGTCGCCGAGGCCCACGACCCCGGGGTCGAGGGTGTGAAGGGCGGCGAGGGCGTCGATCGCCTCCTCCCCAAACCCGCGCCGCGCCTCCGCGGATCCCTCCGTGAAATCGGGGGGCAAATCCTGCCTGAGCGCGTCACCGGCCACCCTCTCCATCACGAAGAACGGCGCACCGATCACCGTCAGATCCTCGCACGCCAGCAAAGGCCGCGGAACCGGCACCGGGCCGCCGTGGAGCCCGCGCATCACCCGGTACTCGCGCAATACGTCGTGGGCGCTGGGCGCAAGTGGTCCAGGTGGTGGCCGCCGCAGCACCACGTCGCGCCCCTCCGCCAGGGCGAGCACGAACGTCAGGTTCGACTGCCCCAGGCCAACGCGCTGCACGCCTTCCAGTTCGTCGGCCGACCGGACGACGCCCCGCTCGGCCAGATAGCGTGCGAGCGCCGAGCGCTGAGCGCCGAGGGATCGGTCGGCATCGGCGCTCAACTACGAACTGTCATTCCGCCGCCCAGCACCGATCAATTCCGATGTCTGGCAACCGCTCGCAGGAAGCGCCGGGCGATCGAGGCGCGATGGACTTCTGAAGCGCCGTCATAAATTCGGAACGGCCGCACCTCGCGGTAAAACAAGCCGAGCGGCAAATGCTCCGACACGCCCAGGGCGCCACATATCTGGATCGCCCGATCGACGACGCGACCGACCGCCTCGGCGACGAACACCTTGGCGATGCTCGTCTCTTCACGCGCAGACCCGCCGCTGTCGAGAACCCAGGCCGCGTGCCAGATCATCAGGCGCGCCGCGTGGAGGTCGATCCGCGAATCGGCCAGCATCGCCTGGACCATCTGATGCTCGCCGAGCGGCTTGCCCTCACTGTGCCGATCGAGCGCCCAGCCGGCCGCGATCTCGAGCGAGCGACGGGCGATCCCCAACCAGCGCATGCAGTGGGTCAGGCGCGCCGGCGCTAATCGGACCTGGGCATACCGAAACCCCTCGTCGACCTCGCCGAGCACCGCCTCAGGCCCCACCCGACAGCCCTCCAGCCGCACCTCGCAGTGGCCGCCCAGGAAGGTCTGGTCGAGGCTCCGGATGTGACGAACGACCGCGAATCCGGGTGTCTCGGCATCCACCAGGAACATCGTCGCGCCCCGCCCATCGTCCGAGTCGCTCGTGCGGGCCATCACGATCGCGAAGGCGGCCCCATCCGCCCCAGTGATGTACCACTTGTGGCCGTCGAGGACCCACCCGTCTCCGTCGCGACGGGCGCGCGTCCGCAGCATTCGGGGGTCGGATCCAGCGCCGGGCGCGGGCTCGGTCATCGCAAAGCACGAGCGGACTTCGCCGGCCACGAGCGGGCGCAGATAGGTCTCCTTCTGCTGAGGCGTGGCGACAACCTCCAACAGGTGCATGTTGCCTTCGTCCGGCGCGGCCCCGTTGATGGCCAGGGGGCCGAGCAGGCTCGTGCCAGCCTCCTCGAAAAGGACCGCGACGCTTCGCATGTCCAGGCCCAACCCGCCCCAGGCGCGCGGGATGTGCGGACCATAGATGCCGGCCTCCCGGGCTCGGGACCGCAGCTCCTGGACCGCGGACCACGGCACGCCGGCCGGCTCGGTCAGGAGCCCTTCCCGCGGCGCCAGCTCGTCCGCGACGAAGGCGGCGACCCGCGCTCGGAGCGCTTCGACCTCAGGCGGAACGTCGAAGCACGGGCCGCTGGTACCACGACCGAGCGATGCGATCGTCATGAGGCCACCCCTGCCCGGATCGATACAGCAAGAGCGGACAAGTAGGCCCCCCCGGGTGTGGGATGGACCGACTTGTCCGCCCGCCTGGTGCCGAAGCGGGGACTCGAACCCCGACGGGCGTACGCCCACTACGCCCTGAACGTAGCGCGTCTACCAATTCCGCCACTTCGGCCGGCGAAAAGCAGTATAGCATGGCGCGCTCGCCAACGTCCCGCGAAGCCCGGAGGCAACCGGCGCGCTGGTATAATCCGACCGTCGTCGCCCGTCAAAAGCCCGCTCTCGGAGGTCCCCCACCTTTTGCGCCTACTCGACGGTCTGAACACGGCCCAGCGTGAGGCCGTCATGACTACGGATGGGCCGGTCCTCATCGTGGCCGGACCCGGCTCGGGCAAGACACGGGTCATCGTCCATCGAGTCGCCTACCTGATCGAGGAGCTGGCGGTCCATCCCTACAACGTCCTCGCCGTCACCTTCACGAACAAGGCCGCTCGCGAGATGCGCGATCGGCTCGAGGCATTACTCGGGCCGGGCCGCGCGCGCGCCCTGACCGTCGGGACGTTCCATGCCACCTGCGCCCGCTGGCTGAGAATCGACGGTCACCACCTGGGCATCGACCCCCGCTTCGCTATCTTCGACGACAATGACCAGGTCGACGTCGTCAAGGGGGTCATGCGCGACCTGGAGATCGACGACAAGCGGGTCGCCGCACGCTCGGTGCTGGGCCAGATTTCGGGCGCCAAGAGCGAGCTGATCTCGCCCGAGCAGTACGCCGAGCACGCCGAAGGCGCCTGGATGCAGACGGTGGCCCGAATCTACCCTAGCTACCAGGAAGTCCTCGCCCAGAACGGCGCCCTCGACTTCGACGACCTGCTGAGCATGGCGGTCGAGCTGTTCCGAACGTCGCCCGACACGCTGGCACGCTATCAGGATCGCTACCGCTACATCCTGGTGGACGAGTTCCAGGACACCAACGTGACCCAGTACCAGTTGGTCAAGCTGCTCGGCAGCGCCCACCGCAACGTCTGCGTGGTCGGCGACGAGGACCAGTCGATCTACGGCTGGCGCAAGGCCGACGTCCGGAACATCGCCACTTTCGAGCGCGACTTTCCCGAGCTACGCGTCGTGATCCTCGAACAAAATTACCGCTCGACCCAGAACATTCTTGACGTGGCCCAGGCCGTCATCGGCGTCAACCGGCTCCGCAAGGACAAGCGCCTCTGGACCGAAAACCCGGCTGGGACCCGCGTCTTCCTTCACGAAGCCTACGACGAACGAGACGAGGCCCTCTTCGTCGTGCGTCAGATCGAGGCCTTGCGGCGGGCCGGCGGCCGCTACGCCGATGTGGCCGTCATGTACCGGACCAACGCCCAGTCGCGGGCGGTCGAAGACGCGATGGTCCGCTACGGGGTGCCCTACCGACTCGTCGGCGGCACCCGCTTCTACCAGCGCCGCGAGGTCAAGGATGTTCTGGCCTATCTCCGGTTGATCGACAATCCGAGCGACCGCGTCAGCTTCAACCGCATCGTGAACGTGCCCGCCCGTGGACTCGGCGCCAAGAGCCTGGCAGAGCTCGATCGGCTCGCCGAGCAGCTCAGGGTCAGCCCCTACGAGGCGGCGAGCCGCGCCGTGATCGGCGCCGACGAGCCGGAGCCGGCGCACGAGGTGGGCCCACGGCTGGCGCTCAGCTCGCGTCCTCGACAGGCACTGCGCGACCTGGTCACGTCCATCGAAGACCTCCGTGCTCGGCTCGACGAGCTGCCGCTCGGCGAGCTGCTTGACGCGCTGCTCATGAAGATCGACTATGAGCAGCATCTCAGGGACGGCACGACCGAGGGTGACGAGCGCTGGCAGAACGTCCTGGAGCTGCGCACCAAGGCCCGCGACTACGACGAGCTCGCCCCAGAGCGTAGCCTGAGCGCCTTTCTTGAAGAGGTCGCGCTCGTCCAGGACGTCGACAGCCTGGACGCGGTTGCATCTGACGCCGTCACGTTGATCACCCTCCACGCGGCCAAAGGCCTCGAATTCCCCTACGTGTTCATCGTGGGCATCGAGGAAGGCATCATGCCGCACGTGCGCTCGCTGGATAGCCCAGAGCAGATGGAGGAGGAGCGTCGGCTCTTCTACGTCGGCATCACCCGTGCCAAGCAGGGACTGTTCATGCTGCATGCCTTCCGCCGCACGATGTTCGGCAATGAAGGCAGCAACGCCCCTTCTCGCTTTCTGTCGGACATCCCACTCAGCCTGATCGAGACAGGCTTCAGCCAGTCCGTCGGCGGCGGGCGACTCGCCCGACCGGCGAGCACACCCCTTCCCCAGCGCGACGGCCGCGCGGCGGCGCGAGCCGAGGCGCCAGTCCGGCCGGCCCCGCTGCCGCCAATTGAGCGCCGCCCGATCAGCATCGCCGCGCTCCCAGCCCGTGACCGCGCACCGAGCTTCCAGCGGGGCGAGCGGGTGCGCCATGGAGAATACGGCCAGGGTACGGTCCTCGTCAGTAGTTTCGCCGGCCCCGACGAGCTGGTCCTGGTGCGCTTCGACGTCCGCCCCGACAAGCCGAAGAACCTGTCCCTGGCCCTCCATCAGCTCGAGCGAGCCTGAGACCGGGCGATCGTAGAGCGCGATGCCAGAACAGCAACCGACCACGCACAAGCCTACCCCAGACGAGCCGATCGCGCCGCCCGAGTGCGCTGAAACCCTCCCTGAGACCGGAGTCATCCCGCGCTTTCGCGACCTGCTCCCGTCCACGAAGGTTGCGCTCGCGCGCTTCAGTCTGGCTGGCCTGCTGCCGCTGGCGACGTTCTATCTCCTCTTTCGGACATGGGGGCCGATCGCCGGCATCGTCGGCGGGATGGTCGTGTCGCTCGGCGCCCTCGCGATCCAGGCCTGGCGGCTTCGCCGGGTGGACCCAGTCGTCGTCGTCCCAATGGTCGTGATCGCCGTCCAGGGCTCGCTCGCCGTCGCGATGGGCTCGATCGAGCTCTATCTGGCCGTTCCAGCGATCGAGAACGCCGTCTGGGGGACCGCCCTGCTCATATCGGTGGCGCTGAAGCGACCGCTGATCCGCGTCATTGCCCGAGAACTAGACCTGGTGCCCGCCGCGTACGCCCACTCGGCGGCGCTCGATCGCGCCCTCGACCGACTCACCCTCGCCTGGGCTCTGGGCGCCTTCGTCAAGGCTGCTGTCCGACTCTGGCTCTTGCAGACGCTGGCGATCGAGCCGTTCCTCGTCACGATCACGATCTTCAACCTGACCGTGAACGGCGGCCTCCTCGCCGCCTCCTTCTGGTGGCCGCTCCGCCGCGCCAGGCAGGAGGCTGGAGTTCGCGAGCAGATAGCCCCCGAAGATCAGTAGCAGCCCCGGAGCCATCGCCGCGTAAAGATACTCGTGGCGCCCGAAACGGGTCAGCGTCCCTCCCAGCGCCACGACGAGCGTCCCGATCCCGATAAGGGCAACGCCGGCGGCCCGGCCAGTCGGTCCTCGGCCCTGCGTCAGGGACCAGGCCGAGCCCAACGCGCCACTCGCCACGATCAGCGTGCCGAGGCTGTTGATCCAGATCGCTAGCGCGCTCAGCTCGCCGCGCTTCTCGAGCGCCGCCCAGCCACGCGTAACCAGCGCATCTGGATCGACCGGCGCCTGCCACACGAGAAAGACGGCCGCCGTGCTCTGGACCAGCGTCACCACCAGGCCGGCGAAGGCCAGCTCGCGCGGCGCCAGCAGGTACAGCGTGCCGACGGCCAGGTAGCCGACCGAGAGGGTCGCGCCGGCCAGGTAGTACAGCCGCGCCAGTAGCGGCGTCCAAGCGGTGAGCCCACCGAGCACTTCGCAGCCAGCGGCCAACGCAAAGGACGCGAACGTCGCCGACCAGACCAGCTCGTGCGGACGACGTCGAGCCAGGTAGCGCCGCCAGGTCGCCCAGGTCAGGGCCAGGCTCAGCGCCAGGGAGGCGGCCGGCAGAACGAGCATGGCAGCCTAGCCGGGGCGTACCACCCCGGGGATGCCGACCACCACGAGCGCCAGGCTGACCGCCGTGGCGATCGCGACCGTCCGGGCGGCGGCCCTCGGCGACTCGGCCCGCCGGCTGAGCGCCTGCCCGGCGTGGGCGACGACGAGCGCCAGCAGCATGATCGTCGGGTGCTCGAAGCGGAAGAAGCCGGGCGTCGCATACCACCCTTTGCCAACCCAGAGGATCAGCCCGAGGACGACTTGCACGTCGAGCGCGACCGTATAAAACGTGCCTGCTCGTCGTGCCGCCAGCCGCGGAGAAAGCTGCCCGAGCCAACCCCCGAGGGCACCGACGAGTGCGACGACCGCGGCGAGTAGCACCGCCCACCGCCAGATGCTATGGAGGATCGTCAGAAAGTCCATGGCCTCATGAAAGCAAATGGGAACGCTGAAGGCCGGACACCAGGAGAGCGCTCCTTCAATGT
>JACCZL010000483.1 GCA_013695975.1 Chloroflexota bacterium | reverse complement strand
CGACCTGCTGGCGTTCCTGGACGCGGACGGAACCTATCCGCCCGAGTCGTTCGCGACGCTCTGCCGCGCCCAACGCGAGCACGACGCCGACCTGGTGATCGGCTCGCGCATGCTCGGGCGCGACAGCGAGATGCCGCTCGTGCGGCGGGTGGGCAACACCCTCTTCGCGGGACTGCTGAGCATGGTCGGCTCGCGGCGTGTCTCGGATAGCGCCAGCGGCATGCGGGTCTTTCGCCGTGAAGTCCTGCCGTCGCTCTACCCGTTGCCCGATGGCCTCGATTTCACCCCGGCGATGAGTACACGGGCGGTCTACGAGGGTTTGACGATGGTCGAGGCCCCGATCCCCTATCGTGAGCGGATCGGGGCCTCCAAGCTGAACCCCTTCAAGGATGGCCTCCGCTTCCTCCGCTCGATCCTCTGGACGGCGCTGCTGTACGACCCTCAGCGCTTCTTCGGCACGCTCGGACTGCTCATGGTCGCGCTCGCCCTGGTCCTCGGACTCGGCCCGACGTTCTACTATCTGGAGCATCGTCGCTTGCTCGAGGACATGATCTATCGGCTATTCGCCGTGCTGATCCTGAGCGTGGCCGGCGTGAACATCCTGGCATTCGGGCTGACCTGTCAGGAGATCCTGGCGCTGCTGCCGGCGCGTCGCCGGCCGCCCGCGAGCCTCCCGAGACGCTGGCGCGGCAAGCTGGCCACGGTTGGCGTGCTGATGATGCTGGCTGGCGGCGGCCTGATGGCGCCGGCGGCGCTCGAATGGCTCCAGACCCGCCAGATCAGCTCCCACTGGTCCTACTTCGCGGCCGGAGGCACCCTGCTCCTGACTGGCCTAGAGCTGGCAACCTGGCTGGTCCTGCTGATGATCCTCCAGGAGCTGACGACCCGCGACGCCCGCGCCCTCCGCGACCTGCGGTCGTGAGTTTCCTCGATCCTCCGACCGGCCGGTCGCCCCTACATCGGTTTCAGGCACACGTCGAGGCTGCTCTCGTCGAACAGGCAGTGGCCGTCGACTTGTAGCAGGCGGACTCGCCGGACGGTCGGAAACTGCTTCAGGGTGGCGTCGATCGCCAGCGTCACCCTGGCGTCCTGGCCAACGCCTGCCGAGGAGACCTGGCGGCAGAAGCGGACGGTGGCCAGGCCGTCGGCAACGGCGACCGTGAAATCGCGGCCGCCGCAGTTCTATGGTCCCCTGAGCATCTCGCCTAGTTCAGAGAAGTAGCCGCCGGCCTGCTCTTTCGGGGTCGGGCCCTGAATCAGGCTCTCGAGCGCTGCCCTCGCCACACCTTCATCCGGCGCGGTGCGCGTCGCCGGGAAGACTCGAGTGAAGTCGTCGTCGGAGTCGGGGTGACGGGAGAAGAAGACCTGGATCGGCTTGGCGACCTGCGTCGCCTGCGCAGCGTCGGTGCTCGGTCTCGCGGCCTGCGCAGCTTCGGCGGTCGGTTTCAGGGGTTGGGCCGCCTCAACCGGGCGCGCCCGCCCGGTCGACACTCCGTTCGCTGGTGTGGCGGCGACCACCGCCATACCGACAAGCCCCACCGCGAGCGCCACCACACCGAGGAGCACGACACCCACGAAACGCAACGTAAGCACCTCGTCCATGCATGAAACGAAGGACGAGGGCCCGAGTTGTGTCACCATCGCATCACCAAGCGCCGTGTGTCTGGCCGGGACGGCGCAGGCGGCTATCTCCAAACGTCTGGGTCAACGTTGGGTCGTGGGATCAGATCCCTATGACGACGGGCGCGGTCAGGTTGCGGAGGGCCTTGATCATGCTCATGGCGGTCAGGCGGCCGGTCTTCGGATTCTCGGAAGGGACGTTCTGGAGGAGGACTCGGAGCTCGCCGAAGGCGCCCCGCGCTTCGATCTCGTGGGTGTTGCGGACGACGGTCGGGTCGGCCACGACGCGGACGGTCGTCTCGTCGAGACCGAGTCCCGCCAGGCTGATCGCGGCGGCGACGTTCACGTTCTCCGGGAAGCGGATCGCCGCCTCGCGGGCCGGGCCGCGGTACAGCTCGCGGGGTTCGCCGGACCGCTCGACGGCCGCGGCTTCGTCGGGCGGGAGGAGGCCGCGCGGCGGCTTGCGGACCGAATGGGTCACGCTGTCGAGACCGCCGACTGCCGCCGCGGCGATCGCATCCAAACCGGCGATGGCCCCGGTGGCCAGGTAGACCCGGCGGCCATAGTCGTGGGCCGCCCGCTCCACGCGCTCCTGGAACTGGCGATCGGCAAATGCGCCCACGCTGATCAAGAGGAGGTCCTTATTCTGGCGGAGCACGTCCTCGGCATAGGCCTTGAGCGCCTCGTGCCCGGCGACCTCGACCACGAGGTCCATCGCCGTCGCCAGGAAGTCGGCCGCGTCGTTCGTGACCGGGCAGCCGAGCCTGGCCGGCGCGTCCGCCCCCAGCTTCTCGGGCCTCCGCACCAGCACCGCCGCGAGCTCGCAGCGTCCGGCCTCGCCGTCGACGATCGCCTGCCCCAGCTTGCTGCCGATGCTGCCGAATCCGATCAGCCCGACGCGCAGGGGCAATGGAGCATGCCCGGCGGCACGCGTGGTCATGAGCGCCTCCCTCAGGGTCGAGGATTCCCGTTGAGAAAGTGGAGCACCCCACTCGCGACGCCCTGAGCCACGCGGTCAGGATTGCCCAACAACAGCGTTCGGTCGTGGGCGCTGCTCAGGAAGCCTGTCTCGAGGATCGCCTGGGGTACGCCCGGAGCGACCGCGTGGCAGTAGCGGCGCGAGTTGAAGGCGTAGTAGTAGCGCATCCGAATGGTGATGTGCTCGTCGTCGCGCGGGAGCGCCGTCGCGGCGGCGTAGCGATCGTTCAGC
>JACCZL010000455.1 GCA_013695975.1 Chloroflexota bacterium | reverse complement strand
CCGCGATGGCTCGGATGCTGGACGATCTTCTCGACGTCTCACGCATCCAGGCCGGAGCATTCGAGCCGCGGACAGCACCATGCGATCTCGGCGCCTGTCTGGTCACCGTCCTGGATCGCCTGAGCGTGGATGAGCATGAGCGGATCGACGTCACGCCGGCCGACGCCCCGCTGGCCGGGCAGTGGGAGCAGACCCGGATCGAGCAGGTGCTCGCCAACCTGGTGGACAACGCGCTGAAGTACAGCCCGACCGGCGGGCGGGTCAGCATCGTGGTCGTGCGACACGTCGCGGAGATCATCGTGGCGGTGAGCGACCGGGGGATCGGAATTCCGGCGGCAGAGCTGCCACGGCTCTTCAAACGCTTCTATCGGACGCCGCAAGCCCACGCCAGCGGCCTGGCCGGGACCGGCCTGGGCCTGTACATCTGTCGCGGGATCATCGCGGCACACGGCGGCCGCCTCTGGGCCGAATCGCCGGGCGAGGGCCGAGGGGCAACGTTTCGGTTTACGTTGCCGGTGCCACCCACCTTGTAGAACACGATCCTCTGGTATACTGCGGCCGATCGAAGCTCTCTTTTGGGTATGGATCGCGGGATGACCACCAACGGGGGCCGACTCCTCCTCTTACTCGCCAGCAGCGACGTCCAGAGTGCGTCACAGCTCGCCACGTCCGGCGAGCTCGGCGGGGCCGCCACACTCCGTCAGCTCCAACAGCTCGCGAGCGAGGGCTTCGTCGTCGTAACCGACGACGAAGCCGGCCTGACCCTGTATCGACTGACACCCAAGGGCGTCCGGTTGGAGGAGCTGGGCCGGCACCAGCGCATCCTCGTCGTCGAAAACGACGCGGTACTCCGCGACATCGTCGTCAAGATCCTCGAGCACGAGGGATACGTCGTCATCGGCGCCAGCAAGCCAGCCGACGCCGTGACACTCCTGAAGCACGTGACGTTCGATCTCGTGATCACCGACGGGTTCAGTGGCGTGCCAGGCGCAGTGTTCGTCAACAGCACCGACGTGCTCAACAGCGCCGAGGCGACACCCGTCGTGCTGTTTACGGCGCACAAGCTCGACCTGGACGACGTCCAGGCGGCGGGGTTCCGCGACCTGATCACCAAGCCATTCGGCATCGACACGCTCTGGCGTCAGGTTCGGGCGCTCCTCGACCGCTGACGCGCTGCCCTTGTTTAGCCGAGCAACCCGGCCGCCATCGCGCCGGTGGGCTCGGATTTGAACTCGGCTATGGCAGTGGGGGCGAAGCTGAGCGTGCGCGCCGGGCTCAGTCCCTCGAGGGCTTCGACGGAGTGGCCCATAAGGGCGTCGGCGACGGCGCGGCCGACGGCCGGAGAGATCTGGAAACCATGGCCGGAGAAGCCAGCCGCCAGGTAGAGGCCGTCGAGGCCGGGGGCCCGGCCGAGTAGGGGCACGCCGTCGAAGCACTGGGCCTCGAGGCCACACCAGCGTTGGGCGATCCGCTGCTTCCGAACGGCGGGGACGACGGCCGAGGCGACGACCCAGCTCCCGGCGACGCTCTCCTCGCGGACGCGGCCGGTCATTGCCCCTTCGTCGACCAGGACATCCGAGGGCCAGCCACCGCCAATCAGGAACTCGCCGGTCGGGAGCTGCTTGAGCGAGAGCTGGCGGCCGACGCCGGTGACCGTAGGCTGGAGCATCGACGGGGCGGCGTCGGTCAGGAGCATCTGGGGGGCGCGGGTCCGCAGGGGCAGGTCGAGCCCGATCCCGAGCGCGAGCCGCTCGCTCCAGGCGCCGGCCGCCAGGACGACCCATCTGGCCGCGATCAGCTCGCCGGCGGCCGCGAGGCCGGTCACCCGGCCGCCTTCGACGACGAGCCGACTGACTGGAGTACCCGTTCGGTAGTCTGCCCCGTGGCGACGAGCGGCGGCGGCGAAGGCGCGGGTCGTCTTCGGCGGGTTGGCCTGACCGTCGCCAACGGTGTAGGCGCCGGCGATCGCGGTGGGCGTGATCGGCGGCGCGACATCGAGCAGCTCGGGGCCGTCGATCATCCGGATCTGGATGCCGGCCGCCTGCTCGCGCTCGACG
>JACCZL010000436.1 GCA_013695975.1 Chloroflexota bacterium | reverse complement strand
CGCATCACCGCCACGGGCGCCCCCTCGAGCATGCCCACGACGAGCTGGCCGCTGTGGCCTTGGACGGTCGAAACGGGGAAATGCGGCACGTCGCCATACGGCACGACGACGGCGTCCTCGACGGCGTCGGCCAGCCGCCCGAGCCCCGACCCGAGCACGATCCCGACCCGCGGCGCCACCCGCACCCGGCCCCGCACGCTCGATGCCGCCTCGCGGACGCGGTCAGCCAGGGACGATCCGCTCACGCGACCGACGACATCGTAGGGGCGCGATGCATCGCGCCCCTACGACCTCTTACCTCTGGCCGGACTCGCCAACAGCGGCCAGGGCGCGCCGCTCGCCTTGCGGCGCCTTCGCCTCGGGCTTGACCTGGGTGTAGATCTGGGTCGTCGAGATGTTGGCATGACCCAGCAGCTCGCGGAGCCGTGGCAGGGCCAGGCCGGCGCTCAGCCGGTGGGTGGCGAACGAGTGGCGGAGGGTAAGCGGCGTCACGCCGGCGGTCACCCCGCTATCGCGGGCCACCGCCTTCATGATTAGCCAGAAGCCCTGGCGGGTCAGGCGCTGGCCACGGTGGTTGAGGAAGAGCGCCGTCTGGGGGCTCGACGAGCGGAGCAGCTCACCGCGTCCACGCTCGAGATAGTCGCGCAGGGCCAGGCAGGCCGCGCTCCCGATCGGCAGGGTCCGAATCCGATTGGCGCGGCCGACGCAGCGCACCCGCTTGTGGTCGACGTCGAGATCGCTCACGTCGAGCGTTACCAGCTCGGTGACCCGCATGCCGGTCGCGTAGAGGAGGTGGAGCATCGCCCGATCGCGCAGGCCCTCCGGCGACGTCTTGGTGTCGGCCTGATGGATCAGGCGCTCGACGTCGCCGACCGAGATGGAGCGGGGGAGCGGCTTCTTGACCTCGGGCGAGCCGAGCTCGGCGGCCGGGTTCTCGCGAATCGTGCCCTGGCGATGCAAGTAGTAGAAGAACGACTTGACGGCCGCCATCTTCCGCGCGATCGTCGCGGCCGAGTAGCCCTTGTCCTCGCGGAGGCTGAGGAAGAAGCCGGCCACGACCTCGCGGGACAGAGAGGTCGGGTCGACGGTCTCGCGCGGCGCCGCGTGGGTGGCGTAGCCAAGTCGCCTGGAGGGCGGCTCACCGTGGCCGTTGCCGTTCGAGTGCCCCACCCCGGCGCCGAGCGGGCCGCGGGCGCGGGCCTGCAGGTACTCGTCAAACTGACGCAGGTCGTTCTTGTACGCCGTCAACGTGTTGGGCGAGAGCCGACCTTCGTCTGCCAAAAACGCGATGAACTCCTCGATATACTGTTTCATCGGCCCCCTCCCAGCGTGCGCGCGAGACGGATCGTCCCAGGTACAGAGTCGGTTCTCGTCGGACGTCCGACCCCCGGCCTCGGAATCTCGACCTTGCGCGATGGGTCACAGTGTAGCACGGGCATCGTGGGTTTTCCCTTCGGCGTGGTCATCTGAGTCGCCCACGGTCGGACGGCCCCCTGAACGAGCGACCGCCACCGCGCGACAGGCGCTGGGCCTCGCGCGCCAGCTCCGGCGACCACTTCCAGATGTTGTAGTAATGCGGTCGACGGTACTCTGGCGGACCCTCGACGAAGAACCCGGGGATCCCCTCGAGCATCTCGTTCCAGACATCGGCGTCGCGGCGCACCACGCAGGTCGCCCCGAGCGGGGAGAGCGACCGCAGCAGCTCGCCGAGCAAGTGCTTGACGATCCCGGCGTGGGGCGTCTCGCCGATCGAGCCGACGTCGCGCAGGGTCAGCGTATCGTCGACCCGCATGTGCCACTCGATGTAGCCGCCGATCACCCAGGTCTTCTCGCGCGGGTCGTAGCGCTCGAGCACCAGCAGCTCGTCGCGCTGCTGAGCGGTCCGCAGGCCAGCACTCCGACCGCGACCCTCGGGGTGCGCCAGACTGACCTTGACCGCTGACAGCGACTGGAGGTCGTCCGGCTCGGCGGACCGGATCCGAAAGGCGAGTTCGTCCACGCTGGCGCACCTGTCGGCCGGCCGGGCGATCCCGGACGGCCGGACTATAGGGTAGCCCGCGCGGCTCGGCCGGGCAAGGCGCGGTCAGGTGCCAGCCCGACCCTCGGCCACTCACCCGCGGACTCCCGCGCTGGCGGCAAACAGCCACTTCAGGAACAGGAGATGGCCGACCTGATCGGTCGTGAAGCCGCAGGACTCGAGCGAGTACCGCCACTTGTAAAGCGTCAGCCGACGGATGTCCTCCTGCGTGAGGGCGGGGCGAGCCGCGGCGTGGGCCTGGTCCGATCCAGGCCGGGCGGGGATCGGTCCTCGGGAGGCGGGCGCTCCGCGAGCCTGGTCTCCTGAGCGGGGGGCGGTCGTGCGGTCGTCGGGCATGAAAGGGCCTCCGTGACTGTGCGGGCGGCGCGAGATCGAGAACGTTGGCGGCGACGAGCACGGGAGTCCAAGGGCGGCGGTCGGGACAGGGGGCACGCAAATTTAGACCCGCCCCGACCGCCACCACTTGTCCGTCCTCATGGACGCGGGGATCACGCTCCCCGACGGCTGGCGAAGCCGACGACTGCCAGACGACCTCCTCGGTCGTTCGCCAGCCCGCGCGGAGCGCCTCACCCCCGCCCCACGCGAACCAGCCGACCGCGAACGAGCCAAAGCTCAGGACCGCTAACGGGGGAAACCCGTCGACCCTCCGACGAGCTTCCCACTACCGCCCATCCTACGCCCCGCCCCATCACAGCGGCGTGTCGCCCCCGAGCGATTCTGTCACAAAGACGTAACGACAGAAACCCGGCAGCTCGTGGGGCTGATGCTGGCCGAGGCCGGCTTCACCAGTTCCGAGATCGTCGACTCCCCCGACCTCGGAACGGCAACTCCATCTGCGGCGAGGGCTGAGCGCTACCGTACCCCGATCTCGAACAGGACCGGCCAGAGCTTGCCGCCGACGAAGATCCGCTTGCTGTCGGGGTCGTACGCGATGCCGTTGAGCACATCCTCCCGGCCGGTGCGCAAGTCGGACGGCAGCAACCCGGTCAGGTCCACGACGCCGTTGACCTGCCCGGTCAGCGGGTCGATCCGCACGATTCGGTCGGTCTGCCACACGTTCGCCCAGATCTCGCCCTCGATCCATTCCAGCTCGTTGAGCGCGCGCAGGGGGCGCCCGTCCAGCGTGACCGGTAGCGTTCGGACCGGCTGGTAGCTCTCCGGATCGAGGAAGGTCAGCACGTCGCTCCCATCGCTCATGATGAGCGACGCCCCGTCGTAAGTCAGCCCCCAGCCTTCGGTCTGGTACCCGAAATCGCCGAGCAGGCCAAAGGTGGCGCGGTCGTAAATGAAGCCACGCTTCGATTGCCAGGTGAGCTGGACCAGGCGATCGCCGACCAGGGCCAGACCCTCGCCGAAGTACGCGTCCGCCAGGGTCACCTGCTGCAGCAGCTCGCCGGACGGGAACGCCACCCGTCGCAATGAAGACCGACCATGCAGGCCAGTGCTCTCGTAGAAGCCGCCATCGTGCCAGACCAACCCTTGCAGGAATGCCTCCGGATCGTGAGGATAGCTCCCGAGCACCTCGTACGCGCTCACGACCGCCGGCGAGGCGCTGTTGGACGAGGCAG
>JACCZL010000431.1 GCA_013695975.1 Chloroflexota bacterium | reverse complement strand
GGCGATGCCGAAGCGGCCGAGGTGCGGCTCCTCGTGGACCGGCGGGGATCGGTCGAGCGGTGGCATCGCATCATCGGGGGTGTGCCGCTCGTGACCGTCCAGCGAGCAACGCCCGGCGGCCTGCTGGCGGAGCGCCTCGGCCCCCTGGAGCTCCGATTTCGGCTGGCCGCTGTCGGCGCGGCGCTGGTTTACCGCCAGGTAGGCCTGGTGGTGCGGCTCGGGACTTTCTGCCTCCGGCTACCGTGGTGGATTTCTCCGCGGGTCGCCGCCCGGGAAGGGCCCGCCGACGGGCCGAGCAGGACGCGCGTGGCGGTGGAGGTCACCGCCCCGACCGGAGGTCTGCTGTTCTCCTACGAGGGCAACGTGCAGTGGGGAGAGCGCTGGTCATGACGATGGTCGCGTGGCTGCTGGCGCTCCAGGGGGTCTTCGGGGCATTCGATCGAGCGCTGAGGGGTCAGCAATGGTGGGGGATGCGGCGGTAGTTCTGAGGTGGGCCGGAATGCCGGCCATGCCCGGCGCGTTACGCCCGGTGCGCCGAATCGCTCGGGCGATCGGATCCGTCCGCTGAGGGGAGAAGCAGATGCAGTTCGGAGTAGTCCTGCCCAACTTCAGTCGACTGGGCACGCGGGAGGCCCAGGTCGAGCTGGCGCGGGAGGCCGAGGCGCTCGGCTACGACTCGATCTGGACCACCGACCACGTGATGATGGCGAAGGGTCAGGAAGAGCCCTATGGGTTGATCCTCGAAGCGCTGGTCACGTTGGCCTACCTGGCGCCGTTGACCGAGCGGGTCAAGCTGGGGGCGTCGGTCATCGTGCTCACCCAGCGCGAGCCGGTGCTGGTGGCCAAGCAGGCGGCGACGATCGACTATCTGAGCGGCGGGCGGCTGATCCTGGGTGTCGGAGCCGGCTGGAACGAGCGCGAGTTCGGCTACCTGGGGGCGAGCTTCCACGACCGCGGGCGACGGCTCGAAGAGTACATCCGCGCCCTGCGCGAGCTCTGGACGTCGCCGGACCCGCGCCTCGAGGGGCAGTACGTCCAATTCTCGGATGTCCTCTTCGCGCCGCGGCCGGCCCAGCCGAACGGCCCGCCGATCTGGATCGGCGGCGCCAGCGCGGCTGCCCTGCGGCGCTCGGCCCAGATGGCCGACGGCTGGCACCCGGTCGGCGCGAGCCCGGAGGCGGTGGCCGCGGGGATGCGCCGGATCGGCGAGATGGCCAACGGTCGTCGGGTGGAGGGGACGCTGCGGCTGCGGACGGCGATTGGCCGCACGCTGCCCGAGCAGCGCGGGGCGAACGGGCAGGTCCAGGCCACCCTGTCCGGCGAGCCCGAGGCGCTGATCGCCCGCGTCCGGGAGTATCAGGCGGCGGGCGTCAGCCACCTGTTGACCCACTTCGGCGACAACGACCGCGACAGCTTTCTCGAGGACATGCGCCGCTTCGCCGCGGAGGTCCGCCCGGGGTTCCAATCGGGCTGAGGCGGTTGGAGTTCTGAGGGCACTATCCCTGCTGCCAGATCTCGCGGAGGTCGAGGACGAAGCCGGCCAGCAGGGGGTCGCCCGAGAGCCGGTCCGGCTTGACGAGGGTCTCGACCGGGGCCTCCGGGCGGTAGATGTGGACGCGGCCGACGATCGGGTCGATCAGCCAGCCGAGCAGCACGCCGTTGTCGAGGTACTCCTGCATCTTGGCGCGCAAGGTCCGGAGGCGGTCGCTCGGCGAGCGCAGCTCGATCACGAAGTCCGGACACACCCTCGAGAATTTCTTCCGCTCTTCGGCCGAGATCTGCTCCCAGCGCGACCGCGGCATCCAGGCAGCATCCGGCGAGCGCTCGGCGCCGTTCGGGAGCGTGAAGCCGGCGGAGGAATCGAACGCGATGCCAGTGCCGTCGCGCTTCGTCCACAGCCCCACTTGCATTGTGAGGTCGAGGTTCCAGTTACTCGTCTCTAGTCCGGCCGGCGGCATGATCAGCAACTCCCCCCGACTGTTGCGCTCGATGCGCAAGTCCCGGTTGATCGCGCAAAGCTCGAAGAACTGATCGTCGTCCAACTCGACCACCGGGGCGAGCTGGACGACGAGCGGCAGGGCGTAGCCGGCGGCCTCAGCCTCGGCTCGGGCTTCCGCCTCCGCCAGGGCCGCTGGGTCCATCGGGATCGTCTGGGTTGCCACGTCAGGTACCTCCGGGTTCTCCCACTCGGCGTCCCGTTTCGTCGGTGTGGGCGGTTTCGAGCCATTCGAAGAGGCGCCGCTCCTGGGCGTGGAGCGCGTGCTCGGGTATAGCGTCGGGGCGGGCAGTCATCGGGAGCTTGAAGAAGAGGCCGAGCTGCTCCTGGACGCCCCGGTTTCCGCGACGCCGGGCGAGGTCGAGCAGGCGGGCCAGCTCGATCACGAGCGGCGCCGCCAGGATCGAATCGCGACAGAGGAAGTTGATCTTGAGCTGCATCGGGCGACCGAGGAAGCCGGTCAGATCGATATTGTCCCAGGACTCCTTGTTGTCTCCGCGGGGGCGGTAGTAGCGGATGTCGACGAGGTGGTCCTCAACCGGGTAGCCGAGGATCTGGTCGAGGACCGAGCCCTTGGTCACCCGCTTGGACGCGAGCGCGTCGTCGTCGTCGAGCGCGAGCCCGTCGCGGTTGCCCAGGATGTTGGCTGAGTACCAGCCATCGACGCGGAGGGCGCGGGTCCGAAAGGCCGGAGCCAGAACCGTCTTAATCATCGTCTGGCCGGTCTTGCCGTCCTTGCCGGCGATCGGGACCCCGTGGCGCTCGGCGAGCGCGACGAGGGCCGGCACCTCGGCCGCGACGCTGGGTGTGAAGTTGGCGTAGGGGACGCCCTCAATCAGGGCGGCGTACGCGTAGAGCATGGCCGGGCCAATCTCCGGCGCATCGGCGTCGAGGGCGGCCTCGAAGGCCTCGAGGGTCGCGAAGATCGGCAGGGTCGGGTCGCCGCGCCCCTCGGTCGAGGCCAGGTTGATTACCACCGTCGAGTCGAGTCGCTGCTCCTCGCGGAAGCGACGCAGGTCGCCCTGGACCAGGTCGACCACCGCGCGATGGGACTCGGCGGCGAGGAGGTGGCTGCCCAGGATGTTGTGGCAGAAGGCCGCGTTGCCGACGGCCGGCCAGGGCACAATCCGCTCGAGGGCGGGGGCCGCCACCTCGAGCTGGGCCGGCGAGAGGACGTCGTGAATCTGCGCCGCGCGGAGGAGGTCGTCCGGCGAGAGGTCCCAGCCACAGAAGACGAGGTCCTCGTAGTCGGCAAGCTGGCTGGTCAGCTCCGGCCGCGCGCTGGCGAGCGGCAAGCCCTCGGGGCCGGCCCCGCCGAGTCGCAGTAGCTCGATGCCGGCGACCGCCGTGGTCGCGACGGCGCCACCCAACCCGACGATGGCGACGCCGACCCGCCGTTGCCCCTCACTCCGAGACTCCATGGCCCTCCCCCGACCGTCGCCGCCCGAACGTCGCCGCTCAATGGTACATCGAGGACGAGCGCAGAGAACTCACTCTCCACTCTCGTCTACCGTTCGGCGAGGATGCGGTCGGCGATCGACTCGCCGAGGAGGGCGCTGTAGTTCTGGCCGCGGTCGTGGGGGTAGACGTGGGCCATGTTGACCAGCCAGAGACCCTCGATCGGGGTGCGGTGGGGCGGCAGGCCCTCGCGGTAGCCGACGCGGACGAGCGGCTGGGCGAATGGAGCCTTGAAGACGTGGGCCGCGTGTACCCAGCGCCGGTCGAAGCGGGGATTGATCCGAGCGAGATGCGGCAGGAAGCGGTCGAGCACCTCGCCATCGGACAACGCGTAGAGCGGGTCGTCGGGCGGCAGGTAGTTGCCGAGATACACCAGATGGCGGCCGCCGTAGTCGGCGGGGGGCAGCCAGTTGGTGTGCTCGACGAGGGCGAGGAACGGATAGCCGGGATCGGTGACGTTGAGCCAGTAGGCCGACTGGAGGGGACGGTCAAGCTCGAGGACGACGCAGTGGGCCGAGTAGTGGTCGCTGCCGCGGGAGAAGCGGGCGACGTAGTCGTCAGGCAGGCCGCGCGCGAGTTGCAGGAAGAGGCGGGTCGGGAGCGAGCAGAGGACGGCGTCGAACGCCCGGCTTCCGTTCGGCGTCTCGAGGTGGAGCTGATCGTCGCGCCGCTCGATCGCCTCGATCGGACAGTCCAGGTGGAGACTGGCACCGTGGCGACGCAGGTCGTCGGCCAGAGCCTCGTAGAAGA
Source organism: Chloroflexota bacterium (assembly GCA_013695975.1). Lineage (GTDB taxonomy): Bacteria > Chloroflexota > UBA6077 > UBA6077 > JACCZL01 > JACCZL01. Next base: position 1,245 of record JACCZL010000431.1, on the reverse strand, counting down.
GCTGGAAGCCGCCGCGCAGGTAGCCGAGCTGGGGGGTGCGGTCGTGGACCCGCGCCCAGAACCAGGGCATCCCGATCCGCTCGGCCTCACGGCCGAACTTGCCGACGAGCAAAGGCTCCCAGACGACGCGGTAGGCCTCCTCGCCCATCCAGCGGCGCAGCCACCCGGAGGCGGTCTGCCCCTCGAGCCGCTCCGGGTCGGGGATCGCCTTGATGAGGGCGACCCCCAGACCGAGGCGGACGCGGGCCGGGAATGAGAGCGGCGAGAAGCGGAGGACTTCGAGCGGGCCGTCGAGGCGGCGAATCCGCCCATCGCGGAGGCTCGCCGTCGGCGGGCGCCCCCAGACGAGCCGCCCCCCGAGCCCCAGCTCATCGATCAGCTCGATCATCCGCCGATCGGTCCGGAAGATGTGGTGATAGAACTTCTCGAGCCAGCTCGGCCCGACCTTGAAGCCGACGGCGAGCCCGCCCGGCTGAGGCTCGCGCTCGAAGACGCTGACCCGCGCGCCGCCGCTCACCAGCCGCCGCGCCGCCGCCAGGCCCAGCGCCCCCGCCCCGATCACCGCCACGTCAGGCATAGGCACTCCTCGTCGCAATGCGCGGCTAGGAGGATACTGGACGCTCGGCTGCCGGCGGTGTAGGTGGCTGAGGCGCTTGGAGCAGGGACGTCAGCCTGACCCTCGTGCCACTTGGCCTTCTCAAGGTGCTCCTGGCGGAGCAAGGACGCCGCGAGTGATGCCTATCTGGCGCGGGCTGCCGCGATCTTGGCGTCGAGCTCCGCCAGGGTCGGCATCTCGGGGAACTCCTCCCGCGCCCGCTCGTAGACCGGTCCGACGTCCATCCCCAGCTTGCGGAGCGACGTCACGTAGCCGGCCAGCATCAAAGTGTCCTCTCGCTGCATCGACCGTCGCAGGAACGCCTCCGCGAGCGGGACCAGCTCCGGGTCGTTCGCCCAGTCCGGTTCCGGCCCCTCCGGCTCAGCTACCGGGATCCGCGTGGGTGCTGCCACGTCCCGGTCAGCCATCGTCTGCCTCCCCGCGGAGCCGCGCGTACTGCCGACCCCACCGCCGTAGCGTCTCGGGAGTCAGGATACCACGGAAGTCTCGCTCGAGGTCGCGTCGGATCCGGGCCACCGCGGGCAGCCGGAGGATGGCCACGGTGAGCCGCTCAATCGCGTCGAAGGTTCCGCCCGTGACCGCGTCGATCTCCAGGCGATGCTCGCCCGTGGTGTGGGCGACCTCCTCGG
>JACCZL010000424.1 GCA_013695975.1 Chloroflexota bacterium | reverse complement strand
GGCGATGCCGGCGCCTTCGAGCGAGATGCGGCCTTTGGCGGCGAGGAGCTTGGCGGCGGCCGGGGCGGCGGCCCGCTGGGCTCGGCCCAACCAGCGGTCCTGGACGTAGGCCCAGGCCAGCTCGGCGTCCATCCAGCCGAGGCGTAGGCGGCGGGCGGCTACGTCGAAGACGAACAGGAGCGCAGCCAGGGCCAGGAGCCAGGGCCAGAGCTCGCGCGGCTGACCGGTCGCGGGCTGATCAAGGGCGAACACCTCGCGCGGGTCGGGCATGATCTTGCCGCCGGTCAAGCGAGCGAGCTGGTGGAGGAGCTCCGGGTTGGCGCGGAGGTCGCGGTACTCGGGTGAGTAGGGGACCACGAAGCCGGCCGGCCGGCTGGCCCAGTTCTGGGCGCCAGGGGCTGAACCCTGGGCGCCAGGGGCACCCGGCTCGGCACTGGTCTGGACGACGTTCAGAAAGTAGGCCCCTTCGGTCGTGATCGGGATGCGGCCCTCATAGCGGCCGGGGGCAACCTGGGGCAGCGCGAGCTGGCTCTGAGCGTTGGTCGGGTCGACGACCGTGGCGCGGGTCTCGAGGAAGTTCTGGTAGGTCTTCTCGTCGGTCACCGCGTCGACCGTCACCCGCGCGGTGGCGCCCTCGGGGGTGATCTGGACCTGGAGGTTGCGGTCGACCGGGTTGGGGATCGTCCGCTTGACGACCTGGGCCCAGAAGCGGCTGAAGTCGGGCCAGGTCAGCCAGTCCTGGGCCCAGCGATTCTTGGCGTCCGACGTCCAGGCCACGACGTGGCCGAGGCCGTACTGCCACTCTGAGAGGACCGGGTCGACCTCCTTGGAGATCAGGAGGACCTGGCTGGTCGGCTTCGGGGTCGTCGAGACGTAGCCGAGCAGGGGCGGCATCTGGGCAACATCGATGCCCTCGAGGATCGGGCTCGCGCCGACCTGGGTCGGGCGGAAGGGCTCCTCGACGATCGCCGCGCGGGCGACCTCCTGGGTGTCCTTGACGACCATCTGGGGGACTTCAAAGGGGTCGTTGCCCTCGAAGTAGCGCCCCTGGCCGAGATCGGCCAGGCGGCGGAGGAGGCCAAAGTCGGCGTCCGAGCCGATCCCGATCGTCGACAGGGTGACCCCGTTCTGGCGCATCTGCTGGGTGAGCTCGTCGTAGGGGCCGTTCGGGGCCAGGCCGTCGGTCATCAGGAGGATGTGCTTGACCTTCGCCTCCAGTGGGGCAATCGCCTGGTAGGCCGCCTCGACGGCCGGGTAGATCGCCGTCCCGCCGCCTGGGGCCAGGGTCCCGATCGCCGCCTGGACAGCCGGCTGGTCGGTCAGGAAGGTCGGCTGGTGGACCCACTTGTTGGTGTCGTCGAAGGCGAGCACGCCGACCTGGTCCTGCTCGCTCAGCAGCTCGGTCGCGCGGATGGCCGCCTCCTTGGCGAGGTCCATCTTCGAGGAGCCCGGCCCGCCGGCCATGCTGCCGGAGACGTCGATGACCAGGACCAGGGCCACGCTGGCGCTGAGGGTCCGCCCGCGGAGGTCCATCCGAACCGGCAGGGCCTCCTCGAGCGGGGTGCGGTTGTAGCGGCCGACACCGTAGCTCTTCTCGCCGCCGATCACCACCAGACCGCCGCCGAGGTTCTGGACGTAGGAGTTGACCGCGCCCATCTGCGTTGCGCTGAGCTGGGCGGCCGGAACGTTGGCCAGGACGACGCTTTCGTAGCCGCGCAGGGTCGGGAGGTCGATGATCGCCTCGGCGGTGGTCTTGACGTCGAGCTCGAGGCCGGCCGAGCGGAGGGCGTCGGCCAGGTAGCGGGTCTCGCCAGTCTCGCCCTCGATCAGGAGAATCCGCGGCTTGCCGGTGACGACGGTGTAGCTGCCGCCCTCGTTGTTCTGGACGAAGCCGTCGTCGCGGCTCTCGACCTGGACGCGGAAGAGGTGGAAGCCCTGACCAAGCGGCTCCTGCGGCAGGACGATGCTGTTCGTGCCCTGGGTCAGGTCGACGTTCTGGCTGCCGATCAGCCGTCCGTCGGCCAGGAGGTGGACGCGGGCGCTGGTGTCGCCGTTGGCCTCGACGGTGACCGTCGCCGAGAATGACTCGCCTTCGCGGACAAAGGTCGGCGTCTCGAGCTGGCGGACCAACACCTCCGGGCCGGGCTGCGGGGTGAGCGGGACGACCGAGATCGGGACCCGCGCGGCGTCGGCGATCCGGGCCTGGTCGATCGCCTTGCCGACGTTCTCGTTGCCGTCGGAGAGGAGGACGATCTTGCGGGCCATCGTGCTCGGCATCGTCGCCAGGGCCAAGCGGATCGCCGAGGCGATGTCGGTCTTGCCGCCGCCGACGAGCGAGGCGATCGATTGGATGGGCGCTCGGCCGGCCGCCGGCACGAGCGGCCGCTCGACGACGGCCTGGTCCCCAAAGGCGACGATCATCGCCTGGTCGCGCTCGGCCATGCCGTCCATCGCCTCGCGGAGCCAGCCAAGCTGGCGCTCGCGCAGCTCCGGCGTGACGCTGTCCGAGACGTCGACCAGAAAGGCGACGGCCTGCTGGTCGGCCTGCCCGGTGGCGCGCGGCCCGGCCAGCCCGGCGA
>JACCZL010000409.1 GCA_013695975.1 Chloroflexota bacterium | reverse complement strand
CTTGCGCCCTGGATGTGAGGGCGCGATGAATCGCGCCCCTACGAAGGCGGCAACCCCCGGTCGCGGACCTCGAGGGCGACGCGGCGGTTCTCGGCCGCGATCTCCTGTTGGCGGGGGACTGCTCGGAGCGCGTCGATCGGGTCGTGCATCCGGGTCGGCAGCGTCTCAGGGCTCTGGGGCGCCCAGCGCTCCCGCCAGGCGGGCGGGACGAGCTCGGGTAAGGGCTGGTCGCTGATCGCGGCCCAGACGGCCGTCCAGGCCCGTGGGACGGCGGTCCAGAGAGCGTAACCGCCGCCGCCGGTCGCCACCAGGCGGCCGTCGCAGAGCTCGTGGGCCAGCTCGTGGGCACGGCGGGCGAAGTGCTCGAACGTTGGGGTCTGGGCGTGGAGATGGGTCAGCGGGTCGAGCGCGTGTCCGTCGCAGCCGTTCTGGGTGACGACGACGTCCGGCCGAAAGGCCCGCGCCAGGGGCGGCACGACCAGGTCGTAGCACTCGGTCCAGGAGGCATGATCGGTGTACGGCTGGAGGGGCACGTTGACCGCGTAGCCATAGCCAGCAGCACGGCCGCGCTCGGCGATCCCGCCGGTGCCCGGGAAGAGGTACCGTCCGCTCTCGTGGAGCGAGATCGTCAGGACGTCTGGGTCCTCGTAGAAGATCCACTGGACCCCGTCGCCATGGTGGGCGTCGGTGTCGACGTAGAGGACGCGGAGTCCGCGGTGGCGGAGCCAGGCGATGCCGACGGCGGGATCGTTGTAGATGCAGAAGCCCGAGGCGAGGCTTCGGGCCGCGTGGTGGAGCCCGCCGCCGGGATTAAAGGCGTGCGCCACCCGCCCCTCCATCACCAGCTCGGCCGCCCGCAACGTCCCCCCTACCACCAGCGAGGTGGCGTCGTGCATCCCGACGAAGGCCGGATTGTCGCTCGATCCCAGTCCGTAGTCGATGTCCGGGTAGGCCGAGCGACGGCCGCTGCTCAGCTCGCGGACACGATCGACATAGGGCCGGTCGTGGACCAGTAGCAGCTCGTCCTCGGTGGCCGGGCGGGGGGCTTCGCGGAAGACGTTTGGGTCCGCCAGCAGACCCGCGTCCTCGACGAGCGTGTCGGTAAGCGCCAGGCGGATCGGATTGAGGGGGTGCTCGTCGCTAAGCTTGTAGCCGAGATACTCCGAGGAGTAAACAAACGCGGCACGACAGGCCACCGGTCACCTTCCCTGGCGGATGGAGGCAGTATACCGGCTTGTGGCGGCGCTCACCGGCCGGCTAGCCTGTGGAGGATTGCCTCGATGAACTTCCTACTTCGAGCGCCCGACGGGCGCCTGCGACCGACGCTACGGGTGGCGCTGTTCCTGTCCACATTCGTCCTGGTCGCCTCCATGCTCGGGATCGTGGCCGTGGTGCTGCTGGACCCGGACCTGCTAGGGCGGCCGGGACCGGAGGGGGAGCGGATCACCGGGCCGATCAGCCCGGTCGTCGGGCTACTGTCGGCGCTGGCCGGGGCGCTCGCGACATGGCTCTTCCGCCGCTTCGTGGACCACCGGCCCTGGGTCGACCTCGGGCTGCGGGCGGAGCCGGGCTGGCTGGCGGAGCTGGGGCTGGGGATGGGCCTGGGGATCGCGCTGATGGGGGGCATCGCGGCGCTGGAGATCGGCCTGGGTGGATATCGGGTCGACGGCGTCGGCTCGGTCGGTGTAGCGCTCGAGGGTCTGCTGGTCGGGCTGCTCGTCTTCGCGGCGGTTGCCTTCGGCGAGGAGCTGGTGATTCGAGGCTACGTCCTCCAGACGCTGGCCGAGGGCTGGGGGGTCCGCGCGGCGACGGTCGCGAGCGCGCTCATCTTCGCGCTCCTCCACGCCGGCAACCCCGGCAGTGGGCCGGTCGCGATCCTCGGGATATTCTGCGCTGGACTGATGCTCGCGGCGGCCTACCTGGTTACCGGCCGCCTGTGGTGCCCGATCGGGCTGCACTGGACCTGGAACTACTTCCAGGGCTCGGTCTTCGGCTTCGCTGTCAGCGGGACCGAGGCCAACGGCCTGCTGCGGCTCAGCGCGGTCGGCCCCGAGTGGCTGACCGGCGGCGGCTTCGGCCCCGAGGCCAGCGTCCTGGGAGTAGCCGCCTCAATCGTCGGGACGGCCGCGCTGCTGGCGTGGCAGAGCAATACTCGCTCTCCTCTGGCAGAGGGCTGAGGTGAGGGCTACTGGCCTACAGGCAACATCTCCGGTAGCGGAGTAGCCCTTATCCTAACCCTCTCCCAGAGGGAGAAAGGACAGTCGGTCGGTCCCTAGCGCGGAGCTGGCCAGATCGCCAGGTTGCCGTCGACCAGAATGCGTGGTTCGGCGCTGCCGTCGGCCGGGACGACGAAGACTCGGCCACCACGGGCGGCGGCGGGGTCGCCGCGGCTCTCGGGTGCGAGGCCGGCGTAAACCAGGTAGCGGCTGTCGGGCGACCAGAGGGCGTGCGACTGGGCGTACTGGTCGAAGAAGGCAAAGTGCCTGAGCTGCTCCTCGCTAGGCAGGAAGGTCCCGACCTGCTTGCGGTTCTTGCCGGCCGCGTCCGTCACGAACCAAGCCAGGGCCTGGGCCTGGCGATCCACCTGGGCGAACGCCAGCCGCTTGCCATCCGGCGACCAGAAGAAGGCGATGACCGGCTCCTGGGTGACCTGGGCTCGGCCGGTCCCATCGGCGTTGATGACCTCGAGTCCCTGGTACAGGAGCTGGTTGCCGGCCAGGCGGCTGCTGAAGGCGAGTCCGCGGCCGTCCGGCGACCAGATGAACGCGGCCTCGTCGCTGACCGGCGCCAGCCGAAGCGCATCGCCGCCACTGGCATTGGTGACTGTCAGGACCCCGCCCTGGTCGGGGGCCTCGGCGACGAAGGCCAGTTGAGCACCGTTAGGCGACCAGGCCGGCGTTCGAAAGCCGGCTGGATTCGACCCCAGCCGGCGCCGCTCGTCGGATGCGCTCGGGCGGAGTAGGAGCAGCTCGGCATTCGGATTGGCACGGTGGTCGCCGCCGGTGTGGATCAGGAGCTGCGCGGCGTCCGGCGACCAGGAGAAGTAGAGCGGCCCACCCTCGGCGGCTGGGCGGGGCGGGCGGCTCCCGCCTGGGTCGATCAGCAGCAGGCTGAGAACCTCATTCCTCCCCTGGACGAGCACGGCCAGCATGGACCGGTCCGGCGACCAGCCCATGTAGATCGGTGCCTGCTCCTGGGACTCCCAGATTTTCCGCGGGTCAGTCCCGTCCGGGGCGACCGTCCAGATCGCGGCCGTGCCGGGTGCGCTCCCCTCACCCGAGCGCAGGCGCATGAACGCTAGCCGCGAGCCGTCCGCCGTCCAGGTCGGCCAGCGCGAGATGCGCATTTCTCCCGCCACGGGATGTTCGCCCGGGATCGTGTCGACGCGGCTGGCGTCGCCGCCCTCGAGGGCGACGGTGTAGACGTGGTCGTCGGCGGCGAGGTAGGCCAGGCGGCCGGTCGCGGGCGGCGCGGCCGAACGACCCACGGGCGCCGCTGGCGCGCAGCCGGCGGCTGCCAGCATCAGGGCTAGCGCCAGGACACCCGGCCATCGGCGAATCACGTCGCCATCTCCCCGCGACACCGTCACTCGCTCAGGATACCCGGACGGAGGAGCCAGGAGCCAGGAGCTACAGGGTGCGGGTGATTCCTTTGCGCCGCTGGTTGCGAACAAGCCCTCACCCAACCTCTCCCAGCGGGAGAGGTTGGGTGAGGGCGACTGCCAAGGGGAGGACTCAAGTCAACAGCAGAGCTCCTGGCAGACTCAGGGACCCTGGCGCAAGAGCATGACGCGCACCGCGAGCTACATGCTTCTCACGAAGACGTGCGCCACACTCAGGATGACCGAGAGGTGCTGGTGCTCACCATCATCTTCAGCGTGGTGGACCACCGGTTTACGCGACGCCCCGTTGCTCGACCAGACGCTTGGGCGGACGACCGCGGCGTGGGCGATCCTCCAGGAAGTCGAGCTTGGCGTACTCGCGCCGCTGCTCCCACTCGTCGAAGAAGGTCGGCCCGTTGCAACGGGGGCAGCGGAGCTGGGTGCGGGTTCGGACCGAGATCTCGGTCTCGGACCCGACTGCCTTGAACGTCGCGATCGGGCTCTGTCCCCCACGCTCGACCCGGATGAGGCCCGAGACGTCGGCGCACAGGAAGCACTTGACCTCGGCCTCGAGAAAGGTGCGGACGGATGCTGTCATCAGCGTCCCTCCTTCTTATAGAAGTCAGATTACGATGTAGATAACGCAGGAGTCGTGCCCCGTATTCCGGAGGATCCCGCTCCCGTTCGGCATCAATGGATCGCAATCTGAGCGGTAGTCGGCCTATCCTTCCAGCTCCTGCTCGACGGCCTCCATGAGCGGGACCAGGGTGCGCTCGGAGAAGTCGAAGCGGATCTCGGCGGCCGCGAAGAGCTCGGGGAGTGGGCGGCTGCCGCCGAGGGCGAGGGCACGGCGGTAGTTGCGGATCGCCCGCTCGGGGTCTTCGCGGGCCTGGAGCCAGATCTGGAGCGCCCCCATCTGGGCGATGGCGTACTCAATGTAATAGAAGGGCGAGCCGAAGAGGTGCCCTTGCCGGTGCCACATCGCGTCGCGGGCCGTGTCCCAATCGGTCCAGTCGAGCTTGTGGTAGAAGCGGTCGAGGGTCCTGTTCCAGGCTTCGCGGCGCTCGTCTCGGCTGTGACCGGGGTGGGTGTAGAGCCCGTGCTGGAAGCTATCGACGATCGCGATCCAGGGGACCAGGGCGACGACATCCTCGAGGTGCTTGCGGGCGGCCCGCCGGGCGTCCTCGGGGTTGTAGAAGACGTCGAGGTGCGGGCGACCGAGGTGCTCCATCGCCATACTTGCGACCTCGCAGAACTCGAAGGGGGCGTGGCGGTAGAGCTGGAGCGGGAGCGCACGAGTGGCCGCGGCGTGGAGGGCATGGCCGCCCTCGTGCAGGAGCGTCTCGACGTCGCGCTGGAGACCCGCCGCGTTCATGAAGATAAAGGGCTCCCTGATCTCGTCGAGGGTGTACTGGTAGCCGCCGGGGGCCTTGCCCTTCCGGCTCTCGACGTCGAGGGCGCCCCGTGCGCGGAGGCCGGCGAATTCCTGCTCGAAGTCGGATGAGAGGCGGCCGAGGATCGTCTCGACACCCTGGCAGAGCCGCTCGGGCGTCTCGAAGGGACGGAGCGGCGGTTGGCCGTCCGGGTCGACTGCCAGGTCCCAGGGCCGCAAGGTCGGGACCCCGAGCTTCTGGCGTCGCCGCTCGTCGACCCGATCGCGGAGCGGGACCACCGCCTCAGCCACGGCGTCGTGGAAGCGCAGGCAGTCCTCGGGCGTGTAGTCGAAGCGGGCCCGCGACTTCCAGGCGTAGGCGCGATAGTCCTCGAAGCCGGCGTTGCGAGCCACCTCCTGGCGCAGCTCGAGCATCCGCTCGAAGATCGACTCGATCGCCGCGCGGTCCTCGAGCCGTCGCGCGGCCACCCCTTCCCAGGCGACGCGGCGCAGCTCGCGGTCGGCCTCCTCCTGGAAGCGGCCCATTTGGGGGAGTGTCCACTCCTCGCCCCGGAAATGGACGGTCATCGCTCCGGAGAGCTTGTCGTACTGCTGGTCGAGCGTCGTCAGCTCGGTCTGGAGCGGGATATTCTCCTCGCGGAACAGCTCGACCCGAGCCTGGACGTGGCGGTCGTAGACCTCGTAGGTCCGACGGTCGAGCCCGGCGCGGTGCGGCGACTCGAGGTAGCGGAGCTTCAAGCGGTGCCAGCAGGGCTCCAGCTTCGGCGCGATCTGCTCGACCCAGTGGAGATAGCGCCGCTCGATCTCGGGGTCGTCGGTGTGGCAGGTCATGTCGATGTAACGCCGGGCGGCGTACTCGCTCAGGCATGAGGCCAGCTCGTCCTGGTCGAGCAGCCACCGCACGAGGCCGGCCGGCGACTCGATCGAGCGGGCCTCGAGCCGGTCGAAGAGCGGTTCGACCTGCGCCCACTCGGCGGGATCGAGCTGTTGGGGGACGAAGCGGCGGGTTGGGACGGATGAGACCATCGGGATCACGCTCCAGTGAAGCCGCGTAGGGGCGCCCGGCCGGTCACCCTCAGCGCGCTGCATTCGAGCCAGGGCAACCGGTCGATCGCCCCTACAAGGTAACCGTTGGCGCAGCATGCGTGGAGTCGGGAGGAGTGGACGCCCGCCCGTATCACGCGCCCTTGCGCGCTCGGTACGCGATCCAGACCGCGACCATCGACGACTGCAACACGTCCGAGGATGCCTCTCCCGACTCCGAGGTCGTGGTCAGCGGGGCCGGGGTGACGCTGACCGTCGACGAGGAGGGCTGGCGTTGGGACACCAGCGACGGCACGACCCATTGCGGCACCTTCGACACGATTCAATATTTGCAGTCGAAGTCCGACCAGCGAGTGGGGTTCACCGACAAAGTCAACGTCCGTCAGGGCGTCTCGGGAGGCTGCGGAGCCCCCGTTAGCGGCGTCTCGCTCCAGGGGCAGGTCGCCTGCAAGCCGAATCAGGACACCGGCACGGGCCAGTCCACCCTCACGGTGGGCAACAAGCGCTACATCATCCAGTCTCGCGAGGTCTCGAACTGTGACGCTTTCTAGCCCGGCTTCTTGTGCGCTGGGCGAAGGCTGGGCAGGCAGGATGAGAGGGAAGAGGCGCTGAAACCCCGCGGTTGACCCAGGCCCCTGGCCCACGGGTGCCGCGCTCGGCTCCGTCGGGAGCGAGCGGTCCCAGCGCGGGCGCTGGACGTCGGAGC
>JACCZL010000386.1 GCA_013695975.1 Chloroflexota bacterium | reverse complement strand
GTCGTGGTGCGGCCGGCCGGCGACGCGGCCTTCCGAGGCGCGCCCAAGCCAGGCGCGTCCAAGCCGGGCGCGTCCAAGCCGGGCGCCGCCAAGCCGGGCGCCGCCAAGAAAGGAGCGAGTGATGGCGTTGGTCAGTGAACGTGTCCGCGTGGCCCACCTGCTCCGCCGTGCCGGCTTCGGCGCGAACGAGCAGGAGCTCGACGAGTACACCCAGCTCGGCTTCGACGGGACGGTCAGTCGGCTTGTCGAGTACGAGTCCCAGCCCGACGTCCCGGATCGCGTCGCCCCCGAGCAAGTCGGCCTCCAACTGTGGTGGCTCGAGAAGATGCTTCGCACGCAGCGGCCGCTCCAGGAGAAGATGACGCTCTTCTGGCATGGTCACCTCACCAGCGGACTCCGCAAGGTGGGCGATCCGAACGCCCTGTACGCCCAGAACCGCGCCTTCCGCGCCAACGCCCTGGGTAGTTATGGCGAGATGCTGCGCGGCATCTCGCGCGACGGGGCGATGATCCGCTGGCTGGACCTGAACACCAACCGCAAGGCCAGTCCGAACGAGAACTGGGCCCGTGAGTTGATGGAGCTGTTCACCCTCGGCCTCGGCAACTACTCCGAGGACGACGTCCGCGAGGCAGCCCGCGCCTTTACGGGCTGGAGCGCCACGCCGGACGGGCGGTTCGCCTTCAACCGGGCCCAGCACGATGGCGGGCCGAAGACGATCCTCGGTCAGACCGGGGCCTTTGACGGCGACGCCGTCTCGGACATGCTGGCGGCCCACCCGGCGACGGCCCACTTCCTGGCCGGCAAGCTGTTCCGCTTCTTCGCCTACCCCGACCCGGCCCCCGAGGTCGTCGACCACCTGGCGGCCATCTACCAGGGCAGCGGCGGCTCGATCAAGGCGGTTGTCGAGGGGATTCTGCGCTCGCCAGAGTTCTCCTCCGAGCGGGCCTACCGTGGCCAGATCAAGAGCCCGGCCGAGCTGGTCGTCGGGGCCATGCGGACGCTGGGCGCCGAGCAGGTCCCGCCCCAGGCCGCGCAGGCGATGCGGCTCCTCGGCCAGGAGCTGTTCAATCCCCCCAACGTCGCCGGTTGGTTCGGCGGGCGGAGCTGGATCAACGCCGCGACCCTGCTCGGGCGCTTCAACGCCCTCGGGACGCTGGCGAACCAGCTCGGCGGGCCGGACCTCGGCGGCCGGCCGGTCGCGGCCCATCTGCAGGGCGCGAGCGGGTCCGAGGCGCGTGTCCAGCGCGTTCTTGACCTCCTCGTAGACGGCGACGCGAGTCCCGATGAGCGGGGGGCCCTCGTCGGCTACGCCCAACAGGCCCGAGGCGACGAGCAGGCCCGCGGCCTCTTCCGCCTGGCGATGGCGCTGCCGACCTACCAGCTCAACTAGACGAGGGCGATAGGGAGTAGAAACATGCCTGTCCAACGACGCGAATTCCTCAAGCGTGGGGTCGGCCTTGTGGCGGCCGGCTTGGTCGTACCGACCTTCCTGGCCGAGACGGTCCGCGCTCTCGAGGCCGCCCCCGCGGCGGTCCCGGCCGCCGGCCCGCGGCCACAGGTCGACCTCGGCCGCCGCATCCTCGTGGTCGTCCAACTGGCCGGCGGCAACGATGGCCTCAACACGCTCGTCCCCTATGGCGACTCGCGCTACTACCAGGCCCGCCCCGGCCTCGGCGTCCCGCGCGAGCAAGTCTTGGCGATCGACGGGGCCGTCGGCCTCAGCCCCCACCTCGGGCAGCTCAAGGCCCGCTACGACGCCGGCCAGGTCGCCGTCGTCCAAGGGGTCGGCTACCCCAATCCGAACAGGTCGCACTTTCGCTCGATGGACATCTGGCAGACCGGCGTGCCGGACCAGATCGGGAAGAGCGGCTGGCTCGGCCGCTATCTCGAGGCCTGCGCGTGCGGCACGGACAAGCACCTCGAGGGGCTCGTCATGGGCGGCGTCGTCCAGAAGTCGTTCTGGACCGAGCTAACGCTCGTGCCGGCCATCGCGAACCTGGCCGCCTTCCAGTACGGGAGCCCCCGCGCCAACCCCGCCGCCCGATCCTACGAGGTCCAGGCCCTCCGGGCGGCCCTGGCCCAGAGTCGGGGCCGCCCGGAGGAGGAGTTCCTGCGCCAGTCGACCCAGATCGCCCTCGACGACGCCGACGTCCTGGCGCAGGTGGCTCAGGGCTACCAGACGGCCGCGACCTATCCGCGGTCGTACTTCGCCGAGAGCCTGAAGACGATCGCCCAAATCATCGCCGGCGACGTTGGCACGAAGGTGTTCTTCGCCACGCTGGGCGGCTTCGATACCCACGCCAATCAGGTCCTCCAGCACCAGCGGCTCCTGACCGACCTCGACAGCTCGCTCGAGGCGTTCATGCAGGACATGGAGCGCCTCGGTCGCCAGCAGGACGTGATGGTCATGACGTTCTCCGAGTTCGGGCGACGGGTCCAGGAGAACGGGAGCGGCGGGACCGACCACGGCACCGCCGAGCCGCTATTCATCCTCGGTGGCGGGATCCGTGGCGGTCTCCACGGGACCTACCCGAATCTCGCCACCCTCGACCGCGGCGACCTGGAGCACACCACCGACTTCCGCTCGGTCTATGGCTCGGTCCTCCAGGGCTGGCTCGGCGCCCCGGCCGACCAGATCCTCGGCGGCGCCTTCCCGAGTCTCCCACTGGTGGCGTAGATAGTGCGATCTGCGCGACGTTCCCCGTAGGTGCGAAGCCAGGCCCATCTGTTCGAACTAATTCCCGTTTTGTCGACTTTGGGCGCAGCAAGCAGCGCCCCTCGGCGGTCTCGTCGTTCGTAGGGACGCTGCTTGCTGCGCCATTGCGTGCGGTTGCCGAGAGTTCGCACATTTTTGTGCCGCAGTAACCGAATTGGTTCGGACAGATGCGGGGAAGCACCGCCCCTACGGGCGGCGGTGGGGGTGGAGCAGCTCCGGGACGACCGCGACGAGCTCGGTCAGGCAGTAGACTTCGCGCAGCTCGCGGATGACCGGCTCGTTGGCGAAGACGCTGTGGACGCCGGAGCGGTGGTACGCCGCCCGGGCGATCTTCAGCGCCCGCAGGATCGCGCGGCGAGTCGAGCTCGACAGGAGCGCCCCCTGGATCGCGCGGTAGCGGTGGCCCGGTAGGAGGCCGCTGATCGAGCGGACCGTCCCGAGGGCCAGCCGGCGAGAGGCCGCGTCGTGGGCCGGCGCCAGGTCCCAGCCGATCGCTTCCCACGCCTCGTCCTCGCAGCCCCAGAGGATCGCACCGGTCAGGACGTCCGCGTCGAGGTCTTGCCGAAGCTGCCAGTCGTCCAGGCGGATCGATGGGCCGTGAGGCGTCCGTCGCGGCTCGAGGATCGTCGCAAACGGCCGATCGGCGTGGCCGAGCAGGATGTGGGCCGCGCTGTGGACGTAGGCGTACAGGCGCTCGGCATCCGTCGCCGCGTCGCTGATAACCAGCGCCTTCGGGGTGTCGGGCCCGCCGGACGTGACCAGGTAGCTGAGCAGATCGGAGAGCTTTTCCTCGTACACCGTCACCCCGAGGTGCTCCTCCAGGTAGTCGGTCAGATCGCGGCTCATCGACCGGTAGAGAGTCGGGACGCTGTCGATCGCGACGGCGGCGCTCACCAGCCCTCCTCCGGTTCCGACCACGACTCGAGGCAGCGCTCGAGGACGTGCATCAGGTCCGCGGTGTGCGCAAGCTGCTTGGAGAGGGTCTCGATCTCGGCCAGGGCGAGCTGGGCCAGCTTGGGTGAGCCGAGTAGGTTCTCGAGGATGACCCGACCCAGCTCGAGGACCTCCGGCGCGGCGTGCCGCTCGTGGCAGCCGTGCATCATCATCGCCAGCCCGAACAGCAGCGCCTTGGTCGGCGTGTCGACGGCGCGGACGCTCCCGACCCGGCTGTTGGCGATGCGGTAGAGCCAGAGCGGCTCGACGTCGACGACGCCGTTGGTCGCGTGCGAGAGGTAGTGGGCGAGCCGCCCGTAGCTCCGACTACCACGCAAGCGGTTGACGGCCTCGGCGAAGCGCTCCGGATCACGCAGGTGCATCCCGTCTGTTCCCCCGTGTCCTCATTGTAGCTCGGCCGTCCACGATCGCAATTCATGTATGAAACGCACCGTGCCCGGTGTTCCTTCTCCATAGCGAATCGGTCTGGTTCACGCATGTCATGCACGCGGGAGATGCCGCGCCGCCTGCCGGTCTGTAGGATGGCAGCGGGAGAATAGCCGTGAGCGAAGGAACCAGGCTCGGCCTGAGCATCATGGGGGCGGCGGTCGCGATG
>JACCZL010000383.1 GCA_013695975.1 Chloroflexota bacterium | reverse complement strand
GCGGCCGGTGTGGTCCCCGAGGGCGTCGAGTCGGTCGTGCCCCACAAGGGCTCGCTGTCCGAGGTCGTCCACCAGCTCGTCGGCGGCCTCCGCTCCGGGATGAGCTACCTGAACGCCCGCACCCTCGACGAGCTGTGCGCTAACGCCCGCTGGATCCGCATGACCGAGGCCGGCTGGCGCGAGAGCCTGCCGCGCGCGGAGGTGTAGGGGCGCGATAAATCGCGCCCCTACGAATCGAGGGCGGCGAGGACCTCGTCGGCGTGGCCCTCGACGCTGACGTTCGGGAAGAGCTCGCGGACACGGCCCTCCTTGTCGATCACGATCGTCGTCCGCTCGATGCCCATGAACGTCTTGCCGTACATGCTCTTCTCTTTCCAGACACCGTACTGCTGGGCGACTCGGGCGCCCTCGTCAGCGAGGAGCGTGAACGGCAGGCTGTACTTGGCGCGGAACTGCTCGTGCGACTGGAGCGAGTCGGCGCTGATGCCGAGGATGACCGCCCCCTTCTGCTCGAACTCGCCCGACAGGTCGCGGAAGTAGCACGCCTCCTTGGTGCAGCCGGGCGTGTCGTCCTTTGGGTAGAAGTACAGCACGACGGCGTGCTTGCCGCGAAAGTCGCTCAGGGATTGGGTCCCGCCACTCGTTGAGGGTAGGCTGAAATCGGGGGCCGGCTCGCCGACCCGCACCGGCTCGTCGCTCATGTCACGCCCCCTGCTCGAGATTGAGCGCCTGCAACGCTCACCCGCCATTCTACGTTATCTGGACAAGCCGAGAGACGAAGGGCCCACGCTTGATGCCTCGACTGCCCAGATGCCTGAGCGGCGACGGATTCTGGGCAAACAGCGCCCGAAATGACCCTGTTACGTTCTTGTGTCGTCAGGGGATCCCGCCGTACGATGAGCGCTGGCCCACAAGAGCTCTCATCCTCCGCTCGTAGTAGGTGCATCCCGTGAGCGTAGCGCATGCCCCGGTCCATCATGCTCGCCGTGGTGGTGCGTACGGTCAGACGCCCGAGGGACATGCGCGCGCGCTCCTGCCGACAGTGGGCGCGTCCCCAGAGCCGGCGCCGACCCCGGTCCAGGCCATCGCCGCCGATCGTCTCGCGGCCGGGCGGGCCTCGGCGCAGCCGCGGGCCGGCGCGGTCATCGGGTTGGGCGTTGCGTTGGCGGTCGGGCTGGAAGTCCTGGTG
Organism: Chloroflexota bacterium; assembly: GCA_013695975.1. Taxonomy (GTDB): domain Bacteria; phylum Chloroflexota; class UBA6077; order UBA6077; family JACCZL01; genus JACCZL01. The sequence continues at coordinate 2,685 of JACCZL010000383.1, read as the reverse complement.
GCGCTGGTCCCGGCGGCGCGCCCGATCCTCTGGTGGGCGTGCCTGCTGGCAGCTTTCTTTGCGGCGGTCGCCGGCGTCCTGGCCTCGCAGGCTGGCCCGGCCGCGAGCCCCACGCCAGGCCACTTCCAGTGGGAGGCCCGCGTCCACAGTCGGCTGGCCTGGCTGCTGGCCGGAGCCGCGGCGGCGTCGATCCTGTTCGGACTGCTGGCGCGGGGGCCTCGCAGCTTCGACCCCGCCTTCGGCGCGGCCGCCTTTGGGAGCGACGACGCCGGCTTCGTCATGGCGGTGGCGTTCTTCCTCATGGCCGCGACGGTGCGGCTGGACGGCGAGCGGGTCAACCTGCGGCGCGCCAAGCTGCTGCTGGACGTGGCGATCCTCAGTCTCTCGCCGGTCGTGAGCGCGCTCCTACTGGCGGTCCACACCGATGTCCTCGGCTCGCGCGAGCAGTTCCTCGCGCCGGGCGGGCTGCTGTACCTTTCGACCTACGCTGCCACGGCTTACGCGATGCTCTGGGTGACGCGGCGCACGGCCCTGGCCCGCCCGGCCTCGCCGCGAGGGTTGCTCACCTGGGGGACGCTGGCCGTGGCCGGCGGCGCGGTCTTCCACGCCGGGCGGCTCCTGCACCTTCCTGGCTGGCAGCTCGCGCTGGGCGAGCCGCTCTGGGTGATCGGGCTGGGCAGCATCACCCTTGGGGCGCTGACGGTGGCCCGCGCGCCGGACGCCGAGCTGGTCCACATCTCGCCCGAGGGCGATGCCCGCGACGACAGCCGCCTCCGCCTGGTCCCGGCTGCCGGCGCCGGTGGGCTCGTCTTCCTGACGCTGACCGCCCAGCTCAGCTCGGGCGGCGGCCCGCGGGCCGAGCTGTTCGTCGGCGCCCTGGGACTCTCGCTCCTGCTGGTGATCCGCCTGATCCTGACCCTCGCCGAGAACGGCTGGCTGCTCCAGCGTCTCGAGACGGCCGGTCAGGCCGAGGAGCGGCTGCGTGACCTCGGTCTGACCCTCAACGTCCAGGCCACCCTGGAGATGTCGCGGGTGCTCGAGCTGGCCTGCCGCCAGGGGCGGGATATCCTCCGCGCGGACACGGCGATGATCTGGCTGGTGCATCGCGAGGCCGGCGAGCTGCGGCTGGTCGAATCGGCCGGCGTCCGCCGCGACGTGTTCCAGGACCGGCGCCTGGCGCTCGAGGACCAGGGCTCGCTGGAGGCGCGGGTGGTCCGGACGCACGCACCCGAGATCGTCCAGTACGCGGCGACGGCGCGGCGCAGCAACGCACTCCTGACGGTGATGTTGCGCCACCAGTGCCTGTTGGCCGCGCCGTTGGTGCGCCAACGCGAGACGATCGGGGCGATCGTCTTTGGCAGCTCGCACGACCCCGAGGCGTTCAAGGATCGGGACCTGGCCAAGGCCGACCTGCTGGCTACCCAGGTCGGGGTGGCGCTGGAGAACGCTCGCCTGTACGGTGAGGTCCGCGGTCAGCTCGACGAGACGCGGGCGCTCTACCAGATCGCAAACCGCGTCAATATGACCGTGACCCCCGAGGAGCTGGGACGCAGCCTGCTCGAGATCCTCCGCGAGCGGGTCGACTACGACCGCGCGAGCGTGCTCCTGTGTGAGCCGAACGCGCCGATCCTCCGGCCGGTCGCCTCGGACGAGCGGCCGGGCGCCGCGGGCGTGCCTCGGCCACTCGGCTCGTCCCTGCCCTCGTCGCTCGCCAGCCTGGCCTTCCGCTCCGGCCAGCCCGCTCGCCAAAACCCTGACACCCATCACCCATCACCCGCGGTCCTGGTCATCCCGCTGCCGCTCAAGGATGGCGCGATCGGCGTGGTCGAGCTGGAGCGGGCCGAGCGGACGTTCAGCGATGCTGATGAGCGCATCGGCGTCGTCCTGGCCAACCACGTCGCCCTTGCCATCCACAACCTCCAGCTCGCCGAGGACGCCCGCGAGGTGGCCGCCCTCAAGAAGATCGACCGCCTCAAGACGGAGCTACTGGCGACGGTCTCACACGAGCTGCGGACCCCGCTCAGCTCGATCAAAGGCTACGCCACGACGCTGCTCAAGCACGACGGGCGGCTGAGCCGCGAAGAGAGCCGCGAGTTCCTCGAGATCATCGACGAGGAGAGCGACCGCCTCAACGAGCTGATCCGCAACCTCCTGGACATGTCGCGGCTCGAGGCCGGCGTCCTCAGGATGGACCGCGAGCCGGTCCAGATGCTCGAGATCGTCCAGTCCTGCGTCCAGCGGGTCCAGCGGTTGACTGACCGCCATCAGATCGGGATCGACTGGGACGCGGATCTGCTCGTCGAGGCTGATCCGCGTCGGATCGCCCAGGTCGTCACCAACTTGCTCGAGAACGCCGTCAAGTACTCGCCCGATGGCGGCGAGGTGGTCGTCGGCGGTCGGCTCGAGGGGGCAACGCTCCAGGTCAGCGTGGCCGACCAGGGCGTCGGCATCCCGAGCCGCGACCTGGACCGGGTCTTCGACCGCTTCCACCGCGTCGAAGGCGAGATCTCCAAGCGCGTTGGTGGGACCGGCCTGGGCCTGGCGATCTGCCAGCGCCTGGTCGAGGCCCACGGCGGGAAAATCCGCGTCGAGAGTCGACTCGGCAAAGGCAGCACGTTCTTTTTCACGCTCCCGCTCAATCAGGGGGGGTCGTAGGGGCGCGATGAATCGCGCCCTGGATGTGAG
>JACCZL010000380.1 GCA_013695975.1 Chloroflexota bacterium | reverse complement strand
GGTCATCGTCGGCTGTCACGGCAAGGGGGCCATCCCTGACGACCACCCGCTCGCCCTCGGCGACGGCTGGGGCCGCCTCGATTTCTTCGACGACCTGTTCGCCCGCGCCGACGCCTGCCTGGCCGTTGGAACCCGCTTCGACGTCCTGACCGACTATCACCAGGGCGCCAGGCTGCCGGACCCGCTGGTCCACGTCGACATCGACCCGAACGTGATCAACCAGCTCCGCCCAGCCGCGGTCGGGATCGTTGGCGACGCTCGGCTCGTCCTCGAGCGTCTGGCTGACGCGCTCGACGCGGGCGCGCTGGCGAGCCCCTGGTGTGACGTCGACGCCGAGCGCGCGAACAAGCGCCGGGCCATCGAGCGCGCCGCTGGACCGGTTTTGCCGCTGCTGGACGCGATCCGCGCCAACATCCCCCGCGACGCGATCGTCGCCGACGACCTCTGCCTACCCGGCTATTGGGCCGTCCCCGCGCTCGACGTCTACGAGCCACGGACTTTCCTCCACCCCGGCACCTACGGGACGCTCGGCTTCGCCCTGCCGGCCGCGATCGGGGCCCAGATCGGCCGCCCCGACCGCCCGGCGATCGCGCTGTGCGGCGACGGCGGCTTCCTGTACACCTCGCAGGAGCTGTCGACAGCGGTCCAGCAGGGGGTCAACGTCGTCGCCATCGTCTTCAACGACAACGCCTACGGCGCCCTCAAGCTCTTCCAGGACCGCCACTACCGTGGCCGCCAGATCGGCGTCGACCTCCGCAACCCGGACTTCGCCCGCCTGGCCGAAGCCTACGGCGCCCGCGGCGTGAAGCTCGGAGCGAGCGCCGACCTCGGTCCGGCCCTGGCGAGCGCGCTCGCCCAGGGCGGCCCGACCGTCATCGAATGCCCGCTCGACTTCCCACCCGAGTCGGCCCCGCCGCCCTGGATGGCGTGACGGGGACGGGGGCCCGATATCATCCGACGAGGCGCAGCAACAGGAAGCGAATGATGGCGATTGCAGACCGGCGGCTAACCCTGGAGGAGTTCCTCGCGCTCCCGGAGGAGAAGCCGGCCCTCGAGCTCCTCGACGGGGTGGTGAGGCAGAAAGTGGCCCCACAGTGGCTCCACAGCCGATTCCAGTACGGTTTCGCCGAGCGGATCAACCGATTCGCGGAGCCGCGGAAGTTGGCCAGCGCCTTCCCGGAGCTTCGGGAAGCCTCCGGGCGAGATTCCCTCGTTCCTGACCTGGCGGTGTACCGTTGGGAGCGGATCCCGCGTACCGCGACGGGCCGCCTGGTGAACGCAGCGCCCACCCCGCCGGACATCGCGATCGAGATCCGATCACCGGGTCAGCGCCTCGGCGACCTGATCGACAAGTGTCGCCGCTACCTGACCCACGGCGCCCAGCTCGGCTTCGTAGTCGACCCGAATGGGGAGACCGTCACTCGCGTCGCCCCCGAGGGTAGCCCGACGACGCTGCGCGGCGACGACCGCATCGACCTGGGCCCGGTGCTGCCCGACTTCGAGTTGACGGTGCGCGACCTCTTCGCGACGCTCCACTTGGTCTGAACCGCGCGGCAGCCACGTACGGCGACCCACCCTGTGCGCTCGGATCTCCGTTTTGCGCAGGCGTCGACCTCGGCGACGCCTGCGCATGAGCAGTCAACGCAGCCTGGGGACGGCTCCGTGCTGAGACCATCGCTCTCGATCATTCATGTCTTCGGATGTATCTCGAAGAAGAGCCGCGAGCGATAGAAGCAGGCGTCGAACTCCATGAAGAAGTTGACTTGTCCGAGCAACAGGGGAACGTCGGCTGCTCGGGTCCAGGCAAAGACCAGCCGGACAGGCGCGAACTCCCCGACGGCTGCCCAGACCAGAAGCGCGCGGGCTTCGCAGCGAGCCAGATTGCCCGTCAGTTGAAGTACAGTCCCCTGCTGCTCCCACATCGCCCCCAGTCGACACCGACCTGATAAGGCAGCACGTTGACCGCTGCCCCGCTATCGAGCAAGCCCGATGTCGCGACCGAGTGATCGCGATACGTCAACCTTATCGGTAAGTGTGGTTGAAGGCTGGCCGCGTCGAGTGTGCTATCGGCGGCGATGAAAGGATACCGCTCAAAATCAGGCACGGTCGTCCGTGTCAGGCCCGGTCTCCTTGGTTGCCGCGAGCACCTCGAGCATCGAGTCGGCCGCTTCAAAGGCGTCGTACGGGGACGAGATCGGATAGGCCAGGCCCGATTTGAGCATGTGAGCTTCTTCCCTGGCCAACTCCGACGCCAGGAACTGCATGACGTGTAGCTTGTCCGCGCGATTGAGTCCGTGCAAGAGTGGAAGCAACTCGGCCAATCCCATGATGGTGGTCCTCTCCCACGGGCGCTGCTTGCGCCTGGAGTGATGGCGGCGCCGGCGGTCAGGTCCCGCCGTCGGCGTCGTTCCGTGAAGCGCGAACGCGCAGGCGACGGCGCCACCCCGACCTGGGCGCGGCAGGCATCCTTCCCGGACGAGAGGAAGCGGGCGGGTGAACGTCTGACCCGATCCGACCGAGCCGGGACGGTACGCTGAGTATACCGCTGCCCGCCTGGCTACTGATCCATCGCCGTCTGGGTATTGCGCGACCCCAGCAGTCGACGCAGTTTGGCGGGCGTGTCGTGCTCCGTCAGTGGCATATAAACGATCAGTCGTAGTACTCCGCCACCGTGAACATGAAGGGTGGTCATAGTGAACATGAAGGGTTTGTCATGCTGAGCGAAGCGAAGCATCTCGGTCCTCGAGAGTGGGCACCGAGATGCTTCGCTTCGCTCAGCATGACAAACCCCT
>JACCZL010000365.1 GCA_013695975.1 Chloroflexota bacterium | reverse complement strand
ACTCACATCTACAACCCGGAATCTGGCTCGATCTCCTGTGTGGCTACCGGGCGCTGCTCCAGCGCTCTCAACACGGTAACAATCACATCGTTGGCTTCTACTGCCTCGATCATAGGCTTGACCCGGGCCTCGCTGAGTACGGGTTTCAACTTGCTGAGTGCAACATCGACAAGACGTTGCCGTACGACCCTGAAAGCTTTGACAATATCACCGTCGTCAACGGACTCGAGCATCTCTGGCATCCACAATCCATACTTTCTGAATGTCAGCGCGTGCTAAAAGTCGGAGGAGCATTGCAGATTGTTGTTCCGACTTGGTTTGGCAAACCCTTCCTCGAGTTTCTGGCCTTCGGAATTCGCAACAAACAAGCCTATGCGGAAATGAATGACCACAAGATGTACTACGATGAGAGGACCTTGTGGCCGATGCTTGTACGGGCCGGCTTTGAGCCGAGCGCTCTGCGCATCCGACGGACCAAGGCCTTCTGCTCGCTCTATGTCCGCGCGAGGAAGACACGGACCTCGGCGCCTCCCCTGCTGCCCGCTATCACCTAAATGGCGCGTCGGTTTCCGACGCCCCCTCCCGGCCCGTCCCTCTAGCCTGCTCACCCGCGTTATCGGCGGTGAAGGGCTCCCATCAGAGCGACGTTCGGTCCGAGACGGACCGACCAGCCGAGGGCCCGACACTTCCAAGCAGTGGGAGGTGCATCCGTGGTGGTAGTACTGAGTGCCCCGCGGGCGGGAGCAGCATCGAGTGACGCCCGCTGTCCCGTGTGCTCCGGCGAACAATGGACCGATCGGCTCCAACGTCTCAAGCTTGCCGTGGAGCGGTGCGCCGACTGCGGCCTGAGGCGAATGCAACCCGCGGAGGACCAGGCGGCTGCCGCCGACGAGGATCCCGAGCGCGATGACTGCGAGCCGCCGCTCGGTTTCCTTCGGCCTCCTGACTCGCCGATCGAGCGGGAGGCGTCGATCCACTACCTCGATTTGCTCGAGGAGCGAGGCGCGGCGGGACACTCAATCCTGGCGGTGATCCCCGCGGGTCACCCATTTCCAGAACTAGCGCGGGCGCGCGGGCATTCAGTTGTGGCTTCGCCAAGCTGCGGTGACGACGAACACGCATCGATGCCTGAGGGTGTCTTCGACCGCGCGGTGATCATCTTTCGACTCGAACGATCTTCCGAGCCCATCGCGTTGCTGAAGAGTGTGCGCTCGGCCCTCAAGCCTGACGGGACCTTGCTGGTGGTGGCGCCCTCCCTGGATAGCTGGCCGGCACGACTTCTCCGAACCTCCTGGAGCGAGTGGCGGCGGGCGAACCGCTACTATTTCGACACCCAGACGATGCATGGGGCACTCTTGCGGGCTGGTTTCGGGCAGGTGCGCGCTGAGTCGGACCGTCGACGCTACTCCCTTCAGCACTTGCGCGACCGGGCGCATGCCGTGCCCGAGACTCCCCTGACGCGACTGGTGAAGCTCGCGTCGTCCCTCGTCCCGCCTGCCCTACGCAAGCGGATCCGCCTGCAAGTGCCGACGTCCGCGACGATCGTTATGGCGCGGCCGGCAGAGCAACGCGAGAGACCACTCCTTTCGGTCGTCATGCCCGTCTACAACGAGCGCGCGTCGTTCGCCACGACGATCGAAGCCGTGCTGCGCAAGCAAATCGCCGGCATCGACAAGGAGATCATCATCGTCGAGAGCGCCTCGACCGACGGCACCCGTGAGGCGGTACGGCAGTACGAAGGGCATCCAGAGGTCAAGGTCGTGCTCCAGGACCGGCCGCGCGGGAAGGGAAACGCGGTCCGTGAGGGCTTCGAGCACGCTCGGGGTGACTTCGTCCTGATTCAGGACGCCGATCAGGAGTACGACGTCGAGGACTACGATGCCCTACTGCGTCCGTTGCAGCGTTATCAGCGACCCTTCGTGCTCGGCTCACGCCACGTGAGTGGGTGGAAGATCCGCCAGTTCAACGATCAGCGCGGGCTCGTCGAGCTCTGCAACCTCGGTCATCGCATCTTCCTGGGGCTCTTGAACGTGATCTACAGGCAGGATCTCAAGGACCCATTCACCATGTACAAGGTGTTCTGGCGCGACTGTCTCTACGACCTCCACTTCGAGTGTAATCGCTTCGACTTCGACTTCGAGCTGGTCATTAAGTTGCTTCGCAAGGGGTACCGCCCGCTCGAGCTGCCGGTGACCTACCGCGCGCGCTCCTTCCGCGATGGCAAGAAAGTGTCGATGGTCAGGGATCCGCTGACCTGGCTGCGGGCGCTGGCAAAGTATCGCTTCGGGTCGATCTACCGCTCTGATCGACGCCATGCGTCGACGACCGATCAGTTCAGCAGCCCGGCCGCCATCGGGGCCTTGCCGGCGTCAACCCCACAGCCACGCTCGACCATCGGGACTGATCGGCCGAGGCTAGCGGCGGGCGGGCGGTTGGGTCGGTAGGTCCCGCACCGCGCCGTTCGACGGAGTCCAGGGTGCTCGATCCCCGCTCAGGCGTTGCCTCCGCGTCCGACGGCCCAGGCCAGGTACCCGCGCATGAACTCGTCCAGGTCGCCGTCCAGCACCGCGTTCGCGTCGCTGGTCTCGAGGCCGGTCCGCTCGTCCTTGACCATCTTGTAGGGATGCAGGACGTAGTGGCGGATCTGGGTGCCCCAGCTCGCGTCGACGTTCTCGCCGCGGATCGCGGCTTGCTCGGCCTCGCGTTTTTCGAGCTGGATCTCGAGCAGCTTCGAGCGGAGCATCATCATCGCCGTCTCGCGGTTCTGAAGCTGCGACCGCTCGGTCTGACAGCTCACTACGATGCCGCTCGGGACGTGGGTCAGGCGAACCGCGGTGTTGACCTTGTTGACGTTCTGCCCGCCGGGGCCGCCGGCGCGGAACGTGTCCAGCTTGACGTCCTCGGAGCGGACCTCGATCGCGACGTCGTCCTCGACCTCGGGCATCACCTCGGCTTTGGCGAACGAGGTGTGGCGGCGGTGGGCCTGGTCGTACGGCGACAGGCGGACCAGGCGGTGGGTGCCGCGCTCGCTCCGCAGATAGCCGTAGGCGTAGGGGCCCTTGATCTCGACGGTCGCGCTCTTGATGCCGGCCTCCTCGCCGTCGGTCCTGTCGAGTAGCTCGGTCTTGAAGCCCTGGCGCTCGGCCCAGCGCAGATACATCCGCAGCAGCATCTCGGCCCAGTCCTGGGCCTCGGTCCCGCCGCTCCCGGCGTGGACGGCGAGCAGGGCGTTGCCCTTGTCGTAGGGCCCTGAGAGGACCAGCCGAAACTCCAGCCTCTCCAGGCACTCGGCGACCGCCCGCGTCTCGCCCTCGGCTTCGGCGAGGGCGGCCAAGTCATCGGCTTCAGCCGCCAGCCCGTGGAGGATGTCGGCGTCCTCGGCGCGGGCGGCAAGCTCTAGCCAGGGGCTGATCTCCTCGCGGATCGCCGCGAGGTCCTTCATCACCGCCTGGGCGCGCTCGGGGTCGTCCCAGAAGCCAGGGGCCGCCGATTGCTCTTCGAGCCCGGCGATGCGGCGCTGTTTTCCGGCAGCGTCAAAGACGCTCCAGGATGTCGGAGATGCGAGTGCGCAGGGCGTTGAGGTCGGCGGTCTCTTGCACGGATTCAGGTTCCTCGGGTACGTTTGTTCCAGGCGCGTGGCGCCACCGAATGATACCATCTCGCCATCGGGGTAGCGGCGGTTCTATCGGTGCAGGGGCGGTTCGCGAACCGCCCTATCGGTGCCGTCGGCGCTATCGCCGCCATCAGGAGTAGAACCGCGTTGAACGCAGTCAGAGTCGCGATCGTCGGCGTGGGCAACTGCGCCTCCTCCCTGGTCCAGGGGGTCCGCTACTACCGCGACGCCAGCCCCGAGGACCGCGTCCCTGGCCTGATGCACGTCGACCTCGGAGGCTACCACATTCGAGACGTCGAGTTCAGCGCCGCCTTCGACATCGACGCGAACAAGGTCGGCAAGGACCTGTCCGAAGCGATCTTCAGTCCGCCGAACAACACCTACGTCTTCTCGGACGTCCCCAAGCTCGACGTGCCGGTCCAGCGCGGGATGACCCACGACGGCCTCGGCCAGTATCTCCAGGGCATGATCACCAAAGCGCCGGGCTCGACCTCCGACATCGTCGGGATCCTCAAGGACACCGGTACCGACGTCGTCGTCAACTACCTGCCGGTCGGCAGCGAGACCGCCACCAAGTGGTACGTCGAGCAGGTCCTGACGGCCGGCTGCGCCTTCGTCAACTGCATTCCGGTCTTCATCGCCCGCGAGCCGTACTGGCAGAAACGCTTCAGCGACCGCAATCTCCCGATCGTCGGCGACGACATCAAGTCGCAGGTCGGGGCCACCATCACCCATCGGGTCCTCGCCCGCCTCTTCCAGGACCGCGGCGTCAAGCTAGAGCGGACCAGTCAGCTCAACGTCGGCGGCAACACCGACTTCTACAACATGCTCGAGCGGGCCCGGCTGGAGTCCAAGAAGATCTCCAAGACGAACGCCGTTACCTCCCAGCTCGACTACGACCTCGGCGCGGACAACGTCTACATCGGGCCGAGCGACTATGTGCCCTGGCTGCACGATCGCAAGTGGGCCTACATCCGGCTCGAGGGCCGCTCATTTGGCGACGTGCCGCTCAACATCGAGCTGAAGCTCGAGGTCTGGGACTCGCCCAATTCGGCCGGCGTCGTCATCGACGCCGTCCGTTGCGCCAAGCTCGCGCTCGACCGCGGCATCTCGGGCTCGCTCGAGGGCCCCTCGGCTTACTTCATGAAGTCGCCGCCGATCCAGCACTCAGACGACGACGCCCGTGAGCTGGTCGAGGCGTTCATCCGGGGCCAGGGATCATCCGACACTCCGATCCCGACGCCCGATGCGCCCGCTAGCGTCGATCGATCCCCCCTCTCGACGGACGAGCCTGCACCGTCCGCTGACGGGCACGCGGTCCAGTCGCTGGTCCATCCCACGTCGCCTGGGCGTGCCAGCTCTGCGCCTCCAAGCCCTGACGCCTGACCCTAACGCCTCGATGCTCCTCATGCTCCTCTACTGGACCCACCTGATCGGCAGTGCCCTCCTCCGATTCGTGCCGCACCGCGTCGCCTACGCCGTCGCGAGCTTGATCGGACCGGTCGTCGGCTACTGCTGGCCAGGTCATTATCGCCAAGCTCGACAGAACATGGCGCACATCCTCGGACCGACCGCCGACCGACGCGAGGTGGCACGTCGGGTCCGCAACGTCTTTCGCAACTACGGCAAGTACGTGGTCGATGTGCTCTGGCTCCCGCGAGCCCGATTTGGCGAGCTCGACCGCAAGCTCGAGATCGTCGGGCTCGACCACATCGACGAGGCGATGCGCCGCGGCCGCGGGCTGGTCCTGGTCATGGGCCACATCGGCAACTGGGACTGGGGCGGGGCGGTGCTCGCCGGCAAGGGTTACCCGGTCAACGCCCTGGTCGAGACGCTCAGGCCGGCCCGCTGGAACGACCGCGTCCAGGCCATTCGCGCGCGGCTCGGCGTCAACGTGATCCCGGTCGAGCATGGAGTCCGCGAGACCTTCCAGGCCCTGCGCGACAACCAGATCGTCGGCGTCCTGATCGATCGGCCACTCACGAGCGAGGGTGTGCCGGTGCGCTTTTTTGACGCACTCACGCGCGTCCCCGAGGGGGCGGCTCGGCTCGCCTTGCGGACAGGGGCAGGCGTCGTCGCGGTCGGTGTCGTGCGTCACGGGCGGCGGCTGGTGGCCCACGTCAGCCCGCTGATCGACGTCCAGCCCAGCGGCGACCGCGGCCGCGACGTCCAGGAGCTGACCCAGCGGGCGATGGACTGGTTGGAGGGCGTGATCCGCCGCTACCCCGACCAGTGGTTTATGTTCCGAAACATGTGGCCACGGACCGCGTAGGGGCGCGGTTCATCGCGCCCTCCGGCTTCGCGCCCGACGGTGGGCCCCAGTGCCCGCGTGTCCCCCAGTCTCTGTGCGGCGCCCTGGTTTACCGCGCGACGCTCCTCGCCGTGGCGCTCGCCGGCCGTGTGCCCCCCGCTGTTGCCTATCCCATCCTCGATCGACTCGGCGATCTCCTCTGGTTACTCGACCGTCCCGCTCGCCGCGCGGTCGAGGGAAACCTGCGGCGCGTGCTCGGTGGCCGAGGGCCGCGCTGGCGGTGGGCCGTTCGCGGCGTCTTCCGCCACGGCGCTCGTGGCTACTATGACACCTTTAGACTCCCGCGCCTGAGCGCGGCCGAGATCCTGGCGCTGGTCCCGGTCCGCGGGTGGGAGCATCTCGACGGCGCCCTCGCCCGCGGCGCTGGGGCGATCATCGTCACCGCCCACATGAGCAGCGTCGGTCTGGCCGCGCAGTCGATCGCGGCCCGCGGGCACCCCACCACGAC
>JACCZL010000343.1 GCA_013695975.1 Chloroflexota bacterium | reverse complement strand
ACGCAGCTCCCTCGACTCACGGATGATGCCCAGCCCCCATGCTCCTTGATAGCGGTTCGTGAACACGCCGCTGGTCGGATCCAGGATGAGCTGGTGGATGCCGTCCACGTAGTCCTGGAGGGTGGTTCCTCGCGGCCACTCCTGCCGCGTAACGACATGCCAGAGGTACTTAACCTCAGCGGGAGGAAGACGATCCTTGCCGGTGAGCACGCACCTTCGCCACGATCGGCCGGCCAGACGACCGCGCACCCTGCTCGGCCGCGGTCGGATCGTAGCCAACTTGCGTCACGTGCTCGAGCACACGCCGAAGCTCCCACGACGATAGCGACCGCGCCCCGCTGGCCTCTGCCAGAATCAGGCGATCGATCTCCGAGGGGGATCCTCCCCTGGGTCCTCCCGTCATGACTGGGGGAGTATAGGCGGCAACCTACTGATCCGCCTTGGGCCAAGATGATCATCCCGCGCGAAGATGCTCGTGCGCACAACGATGAGCACCTTGATCATCTTGGGGCTCCGGATGATCACCTTGGAGCGAGCCTCGCACGGGCAATGAAGAGCCCGTCGCAGGGCGGCCGCTCTTGACGGGCGTCTGGGTTCCGTCTATCGTGAACGAGCCCTGCCCCGGGTGCGTTCGGCTTTTCGGCTCGCTCGACGGCCGAGCTGGCTCGCTATTCGGGAGCCTCGAAGGAGATGCAGATGTACACGCTCACTCGCTCGGTCGCGCCGCGCGACCTCCTGGTGCAACAGGCGACGACCCTCGTGCCCTCGATCGTGATCGCCGAGCTGTTCTACAAGTTCCACAGCTTCACCCTCGAGTGCGTCGCGTTCCTCGCGACCTGGTTTGTGCTCGACTTCGTGCGAGCCCACGTAACCAGCGCGCTGACACGGCCCAGCGTTGACGCCTGAAACGCTGCACAGAGCGTCGAAGGTCACCGTCCCGGGTCCCACGCGGTGGCCATGGCCTCGAGCACGCGCTGCCGAGCCGCCTCGGGGTCCAGGCCACGCGATTCCAGCTCGGGGCGGGAGATCCAATCGCAGAGGGCCGCGACGGCCTGGTAGAGGATCATGCCCTGGCCGTTGAGGGTGGGGCGGCCGGACCAGCGGGCGTGGCGGAGCATGACGGTCTCCGGTGGGGCGTAGATCAGGTCGAAGAACGCGGTCGTGGGGGCGGCGCGGGTGATGAAGCGGATCGAGGCGGCGTGGTTGGCCTGGATGTCCCCGATGGCGGTTGGAAACCAGGCCCGGAGGCGGTCGGCTTCGGGCTCCCCGGAGCGCTCGGGGATAGTCGGAGGATCGGCAGGCGCGAGCGAGGAAAAGGGCTCGAGGTAGGCCAGGCGACCGGGGCCGGCCGGGCGCGGGCCGGCCTGGCCGCGGGTGGTCGCGTTGACAAGCAGGTCGAGGCCGGGGGCGAGGAGCTCGGCGTCGGCTTCGTCGAGCCCGCCGGCGTTGCCGAAGAGGGCGTTGACCGCCCGCCCGAGCTCGAGGGCGGTTTCAGCGGTGCGGTTGGCGATGAAGAGGCGACCCTCGGGGCCGAGCGCCTCGGCGAGGGCAAAGGCGACCGCCCGAGCGGAGCCGCCGGCGCCGATCAGGAGGACGCTCTTGCGAGCGAGGGTCGGGAGGAACGGGGCGTCACGGCCGGGCCAGACGCCGATCAGGCTGTCGACCGCGCCGCGGCCGTCGGTATTGGCGCCGATCAGCCACCCCTCGGGCGTCCGCACGACGGTGTTGACGGCCCCCACCCGCTCGGCGCTCGAGTCGAGCTCGTCGAGGAGGGGCACGATCGCCTGCTTGTGCGGGACGGTGATGTTGGCGCCGAGGAAGCGGGGCTCCTGCCGACAGGCCGCGACGATGCCGGGCAGAGCGAGCGGGTCGACGTCCAGGGGGACGTAGAGAGCATCCAGCCCGAGCGCCCGAAAGGCCGCGTTCCAGATGGCCGGGCTTTGCGAGTAGCGCGACGGATGGTCGCCGATCAGGCCGGCGAGGCGAGTGTCCGAGCTCGGTTCTGGCGGGAGCCGATTGGCGACGTGGGGCTGGAGTCCGCGCAGACCGCGGCTCACGGCCCCGACGACGGGCCTGTCGCCGCGGGCGGGCCGGGCAGCTTAGCCCCATTCTCGATCAGGGGGCGGAACTGGGGCGACCCGGCCAGCTTGGGGAAGCCCCGGATCCGCTCGTAGGTCGGCGAGGGCTGGGCGACCGAGCCATCGCGATTGACCGCGTACATCCAGAAGCGCTGCGACTCCGGGTTCCAGAACATCGGCGTAAAGGCGATCACCCGCGGATCGGCCAGCCAGTGGACGATCGCCGTCTCGTACCAGTTGGCGATGTGGACCGCGTCGTCGATGTAGGCCGGGTGAAACTCGGTCACGATGACCGGCAGCTCCCGCCCGATCGCCTCCAGCTCGCTTTCATACGCCCGATAGGTGTAGCGGCGCTCAGTCCCCCACCAGAAATGGTAGGGACTCGAGGCCCACCCGTGCAGGCGCGTGAAGATGTTCGGCACCGTGGCGCGCATCCAGGCGATGAACTCGAACTCGTCCATCCGATCGGGCATCAGGGAATCGTTTGACGCGTCGAGCGCCCCGTTGAAGATCTGGTAACGCTGGTCGTAGGCGAAGACGTCGAGCCAGGTCTCGAGGTAGCGGGCATAGCCGGCCGGATCGACCGCGCCGCCCCACTCGCGGCCGAGGTTCGGCTCGTTGCCGACGAGCAGGTAGCGGAGCGCGGTGGGCCAACGGAGCTGGTCGAAGAAGACACGCCAGAGATGGGCGTCATAAGGATTGGGGCGGACCCAGCTCTGGCGGACGGAGTCGAAGCTGGTCGCCAGGCGGATGATCGGCGTGAGATGGTAAACGGCGCACTGGTCGAGGAGTGCTTGGAAGCGGGCCGGATCGCGGCGATCCTGGTCGACGAGGATGAGCGTGACGTAGCCCCAGTCGCCGCCGTTCGAGTTGACCAGCTCGGCCGCGGCGCGCAGGAATGGCGGATCGAGCCAGCGGACGAGGTTGATCCCGACGGGGTTGTTCGGGAGCGGAGCGCGGGCCGGTTCGGGCTCGGCGCGGACAGCGGCCGGCGCAAACAGGATGAGCAGGGCGAATGCCGGGGCGCACCATCGGGCCATCACGACGCCTCCGCCGCGGGGTGGTTAAGTCACCATAAGAACGCGCGAGTCGTCGCCCGGTGACGAGCACCGCCGACCGCCGTCCGTCCGTTCGACCAGGGCATGGGCGCTTTGCCCGGTGCACCAGGAAGAGCCTAGAATATGGGCGCTCTTCAGGATCGCGCGGCGATTGCCAAAGGAGGAGCGTGCGTAGGCCCGACTTCGCCTGGCTGAGACTGAT
>JACCZL010000338.1 GCA_013695975.1 Chloroflexota bacterium | reverse complement strand
GGCTGGGGGGGCGAGTGCGCGGTGACGACTCGTCGGAAGCATCTAGCTGTACCGGATGCGAGGGTCCAGGTAGGCGTAGAGGAGATCGACGAGCAGGTTCGCCAGCGCGATCAGGGACGCGAGGAGGAGCGTCACGCCCATCAAGACGGGGTAGTCACGGTCCGATACGCTGGTCACGAAGTAGCGCCCGATGCCCGGGATGACGAAGACGGTTTCGACGTAAAAGGACCCGACCATCACCTCGGCCATGAGCACCCCAATGACCGTCACGACGGGGATGAGTGCGTTCCGAAGGGCATGCCGCAGCACGATCACCCGCTCGACCAGGCCCTTGGCGCGCGCGGTTCGAACGTAGTCGGCCCGCAGGACTTCGAGCATCGCCGAGCGGGTGAAGCGTGCGATCAGCGCCAGCGGCGGCAAACCCAGGGTGAGCGCCGGCAGGATGTAGTTCCGCGGTGCGTCGACGCCGCCTGTCGGGACCCACCCCAGCGTGAGCGCGAAGATCCAGATCAAGATCGGCCCGACGACGAAGGAGGGTACCGAGATCCCGACGACGGCCAGGAACATCGCGCCGAAGTCGGCGGCAGAGTTGTGGCGGAGGGCCGCTACGACACCGAGTGGGACGCCCAGCGAGATCGCGAACAGCATGGCCAGCAGGCCAAGCCTGAGCGAAACTGGAAAGAAGTCCTGGATGATGTCAGTCACGGTGCGCGACACCCTTCGGTAGGACGGGCCAAAGTCGAAGCGGGTGACCACTCCGACCAGGTAGTCGACGTACTGCTGGGCGACCGGCTTGTCGAGCCCGTACTTGCGGTTGAGGGCCTCGAGCGCTTCGCGCGGAACCGGCTTCTCCTTGTCCCAGGGACCGCCAGGGGTGATCTGGAAGAGGCAGAAGACGGCCGTGTAGACCGCGAGCCAGATCGGCACCAGCAGCAGGATCCGTCGGGCGAAGTAGCGGGTCACCGCATCAGCCTACCGCCGCTCGGCCATCTCGACTTTCTTGAGGGGCGCCAGGCCGAGGACGCGCTCCAACTCGAACTTCTGGACGTGCGGCTTGACGAGGGTGCGCAGGCCGTAGTGGAAGACCGGAATGTTGGGGTACTGCTGCGCCAGGATCTGCTCGGCCTGCTGGTAGAGCTGCTCCCGCTTGCCGCGGTCAAGCTCGCCCTGGGCCTGGCGAACGAGGCGGTCGTACTCGTCGTTCTTCCAGCCGCTGTTGTACACCCCGGGGTCTTCACGGCTATCCCAGAGGACGTTGTACCAGTTGTTCGGGTCCTCGTAGTCCGAGAACCAGCCGCCGCGATAGAGGTCCCCGCCGTTCGCCCAATCGTCGCCGCGCCGCCACTTGAGGAAGACGGCCCACTCCATCGAGTCGAGCTTCACGTTGATGCCGAGCGCTTCCTTGTAGCGCTGCTGGAGGTACTCGGCCATCAGCGTCCACTGGGCGTTGGTGTTGTAGGTGAACGTGATCTCCGGAAAGCCGCGACCGTCGGGGAAGCCGGCTTCGGCCAGGTTCTTCCTGGCCTCTTGCAGGTCCTCCTTCGCCCAGAGGTCCGGCTTGCGACCGACGATGCCCTCCGGCTGGAGGCCTCGGGCGGGAGTCGCGACGCGCTTGAGGACCTGGTTGATCACCCGGTCGCGCTCGATCGCCTGGCCCAACGCCATCCGCACCTTGGGATCCTTGAAGTGGGCACGGCGATTGTTGACCGTGATGAACATCGTAGCCGACTGATCGAAGGTCTTGACTTCCTGCTTGAGCTGGGGATCGGCCAGAATTCGATCGACCTGCGCCGCGGGTAGCTCAAAGGACGTGCCGGAGCCGAACGTGTCCAGCTCGCCGGCCTCGTACGACGTCAAGACCTGCTCGCTACCCCCTTCGGGGAAGATCCGCATGACCGCCCTGGTCAGGGCCGGCTTGTCGCCCCAGTACTTGTCATTGCGCTCGAGGACGATCTGGGTGTCGTGCTGCCACTCCTTGAGCAAGAACGGACCGTTCGAGACCACATTCTTGGCCTCGGTCCAGGTGTCGCCGTGCTGGTCGAGGACGTCCTGCCGCAACGGCATCATCGTCCAGGTACTGACCAGGCGCAGGAAATAGCTGGCCGGTTGCTCCAACGTCACGACGAGCGTCCGATCGTCCCGCGCGCTGACCCCGAGCTGCTGTGGATCGAGATCCTCCTTGTGAATGTTGACGGCATTCTTGATCGGGTAGAGCGTCGTGGCGTAGTCTGAGGCCGTCTTCGGGTCGATGTTGCGCTTCCAGGCCCACTCGTAGTCCTTGGCGGTGACGGACTTGCCGTCCGACCACTGTGGCCCCGAACGGAGGGTGAAGGTGTAGGTCAGTCCGTCCGGCGAGACGTCCCACTTCTCGGCCCCAAGGCCAACGATGGCACCCTTGTCGTCGAAGCCGACCAGGCCCTCGAAGATCTGGGCGATGATGTCGATCGAGACGGTGTCCGTCGCGAGCCCGGGGTCGATCGTCGGCGGCTCGATGATCGGGAGTCTGAGGGTCTGCTCGCGAGCGGGCTTGGCCGGCGCTGTGGCCGCGACCGGCGCCGCCCCAGCCGTCTTGTCGGCGCCGGGAGCGGTTGCCTGAGCCGCCGGCTTGGCCGCCTCCGGCGCCTTCGGGTCGGCCGTTGGAGCCGGCGTCGCGGACCCTCCGCAGGCGGCGACAACGAGGCTCAAGAGGATCAGGCCGCGCGCCAGCGCCTGCCGTGATCGGTGACGGGTCATGACGGTTCCTCCCTTACTCGCTCGCTTCTGGTCCCTGTTCTGCCTCTTCGGCCGCTCGCCGACGCTCCTGCGTGGGGCTCGACCGGCGAAGCCCCTCGAGGCTTTCGAGTCGGTCGATGTACACCTTTCCCTCGAGATGGTCGATCTCGTGCTGGAGCGCCTGCCCGAGGAGGCCATCGCCGCTCACGCGGATCTCCTTGCCGCTGGCATCCCTCGCCTTGACGGTGACCCGCCCACTCCGCTTGACCTTTGCCCAGTAGCCCGGCACCGACAAGCAGCCTTCGTCCGGCTCCCACTCGTCCTCGCGCTTGACGATCTCAGGGTTGATCAGGACGTGGACCTGTTCCGGTTCGGTCTCGATCACCGCGACTTGCAGGGGAATTCCGATCTGCGGGGCTGCCAGCCCGACACCCGGCGCCGCGCGCATCGTCTCGATCATGTCGTTCACGAGCCCCGCGATCGACTTGTCGAACTGTGAGACTTTCCTGGCCCTGGTCCGCAGGACGGGATTGCCGATGACCACAATCGGCCGGACCGCCATCTCTCCTCCTCTCGGAACGTCATTGCAGGATTCTAGCAGCCACAGGGCCCGGCGGTAGGTCGTAGACTTCCTCGTAGACCGTCTCGATCGCGGCGGTGAGCGTGGCCCGAGTCGCGTCGACCGCCAGCGAGGCCGCGACGACGGCGGCCCCGGCCCCGACCCCCTCCTTGACGAGCCGCTCCTCGTAGCGCCGAAGTGGCCGGTGGCGCGATTGCCCGAAGTCGAGGTCGCTGGCGAAGACCGGAATGTTGCCGATCTGCCGGACGAGGCCAGCCAGGTCTGCCGTCGGATCGCGCGCGACCCAGCTCGTCGTGGCGATCGCGAGACGGTCGAGGTCGAGCGGCTCGCCCTGGCGGTCGGCGAGAGCCGCGATCAGCGCGAGCACGGCGGCCATCTGACTGCCACCCCCGAGCAGGACCGGCACGCGCCGGTGGGCGGCAAGGGCCAGCCCCGCCACGACCGGCTGCATCGGATCGCCGACCGCGGCCACCATGCCGACGGGGTCGCGATTGCCCTGCCAGGTGGTCGCTCGGGCACCATCGAGGCCGGCCGCGCGCAGCGCCCGCCTGACGACCTGGCCTTTCAGCGGATGGGCGTTCTCGGGCATGCTGCTCGAGACCTTGCCCCAGGCGTCCAGGCCGAGCCCGCACAGCAGCGCCAAGGCGGTGGTGGTGCCGGCCGGCACACTCTCGGCCAGGATCAAGTAGTCGGCTGCCTCGGCGAGCTCGGCGCCCAGCTCGCGGCCGACCCGCAGCAGCTCGGCCGCGTTAGAGACGGCCCGTCCAGTGACGATCGACTCGCCCCAGCGGTCTGCCAGGACGCGAGTTGGCGCGTCGGGCTTGACCCGCAGGCCCGCGTCGAGGACCTGGACGGGGATGCAGGCAAGGCGCAGCGCGGCGATCGTGATGATGACCGGACCAGGCGCGCCCAGCGGGTTGGACGGTACCCCCGCCATGCAGCGTGGGCGTCCCCAGTGAAGCGCCTCGGCATCGGCCGCGGCGGTCAGGCGCCGCAGCTCGGCGGTCGCTCCGGCGGCCGAGAGGCCGTCGATCTCGGCCGTCTCGGTGTGAGCGACGGTACACACGAAGAGAGGCCGTCGACCCGCCAGGCGCTCGATCAAGCGACGACCGCGATCAGGAGCATGGACCAGGAGGATCGGCCGGTCGCTGGCCAGCTCGAAGTCGTGGCCGACCCGCCGGGTCGTCACGGCGAGCCGCTGAACAGCTCAGGGTGAAGGATCGACACGAGCTCCTCGAGCCCGTCGACGAGGCGTGGACCGGGCCGGCCGTAGCGAGGCTCCAGAACGGCGTGCAGGCGACCGTCGCGCACCGCCGGGATCTCGCCCCAGCCGGGGCGACGGGCGACCAGCACCGGGTTGGGCAGCTTTCTGGCACCGCACCAGCAGATCACGGCAACTTCGGGCGATCGTGCCGTGACCGCTTCGGTGCTTACGGTCGCGCTCTCGCGGGGTTCGTCGTCAAAGACGTTTCGACCACCGGCCAGGCTGGACAGGTCGGTGATCCAGCTTGGCCCACCGGCCGCGATGTAGGGCCGCGGCCACCATTCCCAGTAGACCCTCGTGCGGGTCACCCCCGCCGTGCGTTGCGCGACGCGCCGGATCCGCTCGCCGAGCCGGTCCGCCAGCCGCTTGCCGGCCGTGGCGACGCCGGTCAGCTCGCCGATCCGAAGGATGTCCTCGAGGACGCCGTCGAGCCCCTGTGAACGAACGGCCACATAGGGCAGGCCGCGCGCCCGGAGGCGCTCCACGTTGCGCTCCATGCCGGGCACAGACAAGGAAGCAAGAACGAGATCGGGACGGAGGTCCGCCACCCGATCCACGTCGATGTCGAGGTCACGCCCGAGTCGAGGCAGGCCCTCGATCTCGGGTGGGAAATCGGAAAAGTCGTCGACGCCGACCAGGCGATCGGCAAGGCCGAGGGCGCAGACAATCTCGGTGTTGCTCGCCACGAGCGAGACGATCCGCTTGCCGGCGCTCATCGATGCTGGCCTCGTCGGGCCCGAGTGAGGGCCCACCAGGCGGGGAGCGAGAGCAGCGTGGCCGCCCGAAGGATCTGGACGGCGTGGTCGATGGCGGCGGGATCGCTTGGCGGAAGCGGGGCGCCGAGGCGATAGACGCCCGGCTTTTCGAGGCAAACTCCCAGTGCGCCGGCCATCGCGCTCATCGGCCAGCCGGCGTTCGGGCTGGCGGTCCGCCCGTGCTCGCGGTGAAGCGTGCGCCAGGCCCCTCCGACGTCGCCGCCTGCCAGGGCCGCGGCGAAGACGAGCAGGCCGCCGGCGAAGCGCGCGGGGAGGAAGTTCAGCAGGTCGTCGAGCCGCGCCGCGGCCTTGCCGCTGTGCTCGTACTCGCCGCGGTAGCCAATCATCGCGTCCATCGTGTTGACCGCTCGGAAGGCCAGGGCCGCCGGGAGCCCGCCCAGGACATAGTACAGGAGCGGCGCGACCAGGCTGTCGCACAGATTCTCGGCGAGCGATTCGACGGTAGCGCTGGCGAGCAGCGGGCCGTCGAGTCTCGATGGGTCGCGGCTCACGAGCGCTCGAATCGCGACCCGCGCCCCCTCCAGGTCGCCCGCGTCAAGCGAGCGCTCCACGCATCTCGCCGCCTCGACGAGGCCACGCAAGCTGAACGTCGTCTTGAGGACCAGGACCTCGAGCAACGCCGGCGCCAGCCCTGACCAGGCGCGGGTCGCGCGCCCGATCGCCACCCCGGCCAGCGCGGCCGAGAGGGTGATGATGGCGACGTGGACCATGCCGTGGCGTAGCTGCGCCCGTGGCCCCTTCGGGCGCCCCGCCTCGAGGCGGGCCACCGCGGCGCCAATCCAGACAACTGGATGGAGGCGTGCAGGCGGCTCGCCCACGGCCAGATCGAGCAGGAGGGCGCCCAACAGGCACGAGAATGACGGTTGCCGGTTGCGCGAACGAAGGCCGACCGCCATCGCGGGCCGTCGGGCGCGGCGGATTATCGGGGAGCGCCGCCTAGTGCCCGTTGGTCCCCGGAACGGGCGAGCTCACCGGCCAGTAGCGGGCCTCCATCGGGAGCATCGGGCCGATCAGCTTCTGAAGGGCCATCACGTGGCTGCAGATGCCGGACGTAGGAAAGAAGTGGCAGGCGCAGCTCCATCGCCCCTCACGGAAGGAGACATCGTAGGAGTCGTGCTCACCGCGGAAGGTGGTGCTGAACTCGGAAAACGCGATCCGCTCCGGCTCTCGGGCGTACATGTTGGCCTTCTGGATCTTGCCGATCAAGCTCGACTGCATTCCGCTTCCTCCGTGACCTCTAAAGAACGCACAAACGCCAGCGTGCATCTGCACACTGGCGTTTGGCTCCGACGGTTGGTCTCCGCAGATGTCGCAAGCAATACGTCCATCCCGATCTCGGTCAACCGTGACCTCGATAGTCTGAGTGTACCCGAGGCTCAGATGGGTGTCAATGTCCGATTCTCCGCCGCCATGGCCGACCCTCGCTAGCGTCGGCGCACCCGAGCGTTGGTTTGGCGGGTGTTGTCCGACTCGTTGGATTCGGCGACGGTGTCGTGTCCGTCGGCAAGCGCCCAGAGGGCGTGGCGTCCTTCCGCGAGGGCGCCGGCGAAGACCTCGCCTCGGACGGTCGTCGATGCGCCTGGGCCTAGCTTGGGCACCGCGATATGTCCGACGAACCTGTTGTTGGCCGGCGTGGGTGGGCTTGCCACGTCAGCGTACACGTGGATGTCGAAGGTGTCGCCCGGACCGGTGTCGGCGCTCCCTCGGTTCTGAACGGTCACCACAAGTGGGACCGGCTGGCCGACGACAGTGTTGCTGGCGGTAAGGGAGGTGACCACCAGGTCCGCGCGGGCGCTGGTGCCCGGGGTACTGGTCGCCGTCGGCGTGCGGGTTGGCGTGGAGGTCGCTCCCGATGGCGTCGGAGTGCGCGTCGCCGTCGGGGTCGCGGTCGCCGCGCCGACCGTGGGGGTGGGCGTGCCCGTGCTCGGCTCCGCGAAGCGGTAGACCGTCCCGTTCGAGGCAGTCATGTACAGCTCGCCGGCCTCGTCCTCGCCGAACGAGGTGATCCCGTAGGCCGTGTCCAGGAGCAACGTCCGGCTCCAGATGCTGCCTACCTTCTGCAGCGACCAGATCCGTCCAGAGCAGTAGTCGCCGAAGACGTATTGCCCCCGCAGCGATGGTGCCAGCGAGCCGCGATACAGATAGCCGCCGGTCACCGAGCACCCGAGGCTATGGTCATAGTCGCTGATCGGCGGGCTGTAAAGGGCAGGGTTGCATCCAGAGACGTAGCAGATCGAGCCCTCGACCGGCTTCCAGCCGTAGTTGGCCCCGCCTTGACCCCTCGGCTGATGGTTGATCTCTTCGCGCGAGCCCTGGCCGACGTCGCCGATGAAGAGGTCGCCGGTCTCGCGGTCGAAGCTGAAGCGCCACGGGTTACGGAGACCGTAGGCCCAGATCTCGTCTCGGCCGGGCTTGCCGACGAACGGATTGTCGCTCGGGATCGTGTAGCCGCCGTTGCCGTCCACGTTCAACCGCAGGATCTTGCCGAGCAGGGACTCGAGATTCTGAGCGTTGTTGCAGGGGTCGCCGGCACTCCCGCCGTCGCCGGTGCTGACATAGAGGTGCCCGTCCGGTCCGAAGCCGACCATGCCGCCGTTGTGATTGCCGAAGGGATCGGGAATGGAAACGAGGACCCGCGCCGTGGCCGGGTCGGCCTGACTCGGATTAGTAGCGGAGACCTGGTAGCGCGCGACGCTGTTGGCGGACCGCCCGACGGTCGTATCGGTACAGCTCGTGGCGAGCGGGCCGGCTGACGTGTAGCCGATGACGAAGCGGCCGTGCCCCGCCTGACCTGCCCGGGCATAGTTTGGGTGGAAGGCAAGGCCGAGCAGGCCCTGTTCGCCGTTGCTCGTGGTGATAGCGGCGCTGACGTCAAGGAAGGTCCCCTGGACCTGGCCCTGCTGGACGATCTTGATTCTGCCGCCGCGCTCGACGACGAAGAGACGGCCGCTGCCGTCTGGCGCGTGCGTCACGAAAACCGGCTCGCTGATCCCGCTCGCCACCGGCTGAAGCTGCAACGTGGCCGCGGCCTGCGACGCGGGCGTGAACGATTTGGCGAGCGAGTCAGGCAGGGCATCCCCAAGGACTGGCAGGAGCAGCAGGATGGTGGCCGTGAGGAAAGCTCGGGGTAGGTATCGCCGCATGGTCGGTGATGCACTCCAAATTGGGTATGGGCGCGCTGCACGTGGTCTGCGGCTCGGTCGTAGCGAGATCGCAACAAACAACGCAGCCATCACACGATAACGCACGAGAGTTCCGCAAAGTGGACACGTCGCTGCGATCGGGTCTGGTGCGATGGGAACCAGCACAAGGAATCGTGTCGCGGGTGTGATGACTCGGCCGAGCAAAGTGCTTGAACCAGCGTAGTGGCGCCCATACACTCGTTCTCAGCCACCAGAATGTCTGGCATGATCGAAATGTTTTGTCACGTGGCTCAGGGTCCGCATGGTCGCTGAGCCGTTCGCGAACCACCGTCGCCGGCCCGATCCGCGCCCGCGGCGTACGGCGCGGACGATCGCCGGCCGTGATGGTCGGCGGCGTCTCGGCGCCGTGATCTTGATCCTGGCAATTGGCCTGGTGAGCTGCACACCGGGCGGGCCGGCCCAGCCGAAGCCCGGCGCCAAGGATCTCGGACCGCCGGCGATCCCGATCACGGTCGCCGTGGTCGCCCAGGGGACGATCGCAGCGACGCTGGTGTACTCGGGCAACGTCCAGGCGCGCGCTCAGGTCAACGTCGTGCCGAGGATCACCGGTCGGATCGAACGGCTCACGGTGGACATCGGCGACCAGGTTGCCCAGGGCGACATCATCGCCGAGCTGGATCGCGGAGCGCTCGACTCGCAGGTCCAGCAGGCCGAAGCGGGCGTGGCCGTGGCCCAGGCGCGCCTGGCGCAGGTTCAGGCCGGGGCCCGCGATGAGGACATCCAGGCGGCCGAGGCGGTGGTGCGGGCGGCCCAGGTGCGCCTCGAACAGGCCCGCTCGGGTGCGCGACCAGAGGAGATCGAGGCGGCGCGCGCCCAGCTCGGCCAGGCCCAGGCGCGACTCGAGCAGGCGAGGGCTGGCGCCCGCGTCGAGGAGATCGATGCGGCCCGCGCCCAGGTCGGCCAGGCCCAGTCGCGCCTCGACGCCCTGTTGGCTGGACCTGAGCGCGAGGAGTTGGACCAGCTCGACGCGGCGGTCGATCAGGCCAGGGCTCAGCAGGAGGGGATCCGAGCGCAGCTCGCCTCCTCGAGTGTCGCTATGGTCGAGTCGCGCTACCGCCTCGACCAGGCCAAGGCGGGACTGGGCGGGCCGAATACGCGGGCTGAGGACATCGCCTCGGCGCAGGCGTCGCTGAACGCGGCACGGAGCCGACTGGACCAGCTTCGAGCGGGCACCCGTCCAGAAGATCTCCGCGCGGCCGAGCTAGGCGTCGACCGTGCCCGCGCCAATCTGATCGCCGCCGAGGAGGCGCTCGAGAACTGCGGGCGCTCGACCAGCGAGACACGGACCGAGTCCCAGAGCCGTCAGCGAAGCAATCAGACCGACGGGAGCAATCGGTCCGCGACCGAGACGATAAGCCGGCAGCGCCAGTCATGTACTGAGACCCAGCGCGATCAGCTCACGGCGGCGCGGAACGTGGCCCGCGTCGCTCGGCGCGAGGCCGAGAACCAGCTCGAGCGGGCCCGCAACGGCTCAACGCCGTTCGATATCACCCAGGCGCAGGAGGCGGTCCGCCAGGCCGAGGCGACGCTACAGCGGACGCGTTTCGGTGGGACTACTGACCTGGCCACGCTGGAGCTACGGTACGGGCAGGCCCAGACGGATGTCGAGCGGCTACAGGCCCAGCTCGAGCAGGCCCAGGCGGGGCTAGATGCGGCGCAGGCCCGCGTCGACGCTGCCCGCAACCCGAGCCCATTCGACGTCCGGAACGCCCAGGAAGTCATCAACCAGGCGGGCGCGAACCTGTCGCGCCTGGCGAATCCCAGTCCGTTCGACGTCCGCAACGCCGAAGAGGTCGTCGCGCAGTCCGCTGCGAACCTGGCGCGGCTGCGGAACGCGAATCCCTTCGACGTGGGTACCGCGCAGGCGGCGCTCGACCAGGCGCAGGCCCAGCTCGCGGTCCGCCTGCGCCCGACCGCCGAGGACATCCTGATCGCCGCCGCCCAGCTCGACCAGGCCGCCGCGTCCCTCGAAGCGGCTCGGGTCAATCAAGCAGAGTCGATCATCCGAGCGCCCTTCAGCTCGATTGTCTCCCAGCGGCTGGTGAGTCTGGGGGCGACGGTAAGTCCGCAGACGCCGATCGTGACGCTCGTCTCGCGCGACACCGAGATCGTGCTTCAGGTCGAAGAGGCAAGGGTCGGGCAGGTGGCGCAGGGCCAGTCCGCGCTCGTCTCGGTGGCTGCCTTTCCCGGCGAGACTTTCCCTGGCATTGTCGCGAGCGTGGCCCCAACCGCCAATCCGCAAAGCCGAACGTTCCCGGTCCGAATCCTCCCGAACGATCCGCTCAGCCGCTTACGTGACGGGATGTTCGCGCAGGTCTCCTTGCAGACCGCGGCGCGCGAGGCGCTGGTCGTGCCGGTCCAGGCTGTCGTCAATCGCTCCGGCCGCAACCTGGTGTTCGTGGTGACGCCCGATAGCCGCGTCCAGGCGCGCGAGGTCAGCGTCGGTATCAGCGACGGTCGGCAGATTGAGATTGCCCAGGGCCTCAACCCGAACGAGGAAGTCGCGACATCGGCCCTCGACGTCCTCTCGGACGGCACTCCGGTCATCGTCCAGCGCTAGGATCAGGGGGCGCCGGCGACGCTGTGCGCGCAGCCGATCCGCTCGCGGTGTACCATGACCTTGTTCGTGGGACGGATCCGCTGCCGGGCAGCGATTCGCGCCAGGGACAGACGGAGCCTGGGAGACGCTGATGGTGTCGGTGATCCGAGCGGGACGGCTCGTCGATGGGACGGGGGCCGCGCCGATCGAGGCGGCGACGATCGTCGTGGAGGACGGCCGGATCCGCGAGGTAGGCGGCGAGGGTGGAGAGCCTTCGACGGGGGGCGGTGACGCCGAGCGGATTGACTACTCGGACTGCACCGTGCTGCCGGGGTTGATCGACTGCCACGTGCACCTGGTCTTCAGCGCTCGTCCGACGGCGCTCCAGGACATCTTGACTGAGGACAATCGACGGTTGCTCCTCCGCGCCGTTCACAACGCCCAGCTTGCGCTCCGTTCGGGCGTTACGACGGTCCGCGATTGTGGCGGCCGCGCGGGTGTGATCTTCGCGCTCCGAGACGCAATCGAGGCGGGCATCGTGCCGGGCCCCCGCATCGTCGCGGCGGGGCCGGCCATCACGACGACCGGCGGTCACTGCTACTTTCTCGAAGGCGAGGCCGACGGCGCCGACGAGCTGCGGCGGATGGCCCGCCGACTGGCCAAGGAGGGGGCCGACTTCTTCAAGATCATGTCGACCGGTGGGCGGATGACGCCGGGGACGAACGTCTCCGCGGCGCAATTCAGCCAGGAGGAGCTGTCGGCGCTGGTGGTTGAAGCCCGACGCCTGAATCGGACCGTTGCCGCCCACGGCCACGGGACGGCCGGCATTCGCAACGCCGTCGCGGCCGGGGTGACCACGATCGAACATTGCACCTGGGTGTCCGAGGAAGACAGCGCCAGAGTGGCCTACGAGCCAGACGTCGCCGCCCAGATGGCCCGCCAGGGGACCTTTCTCGACCCCACCCTCTCGCCAGGCGTGGCGATCGAGAGTCTGCCGGAGAGCGAGCTGACGCCGAGCCGGGCCGAGGTGCGACGGATGCGGCCGGCCGTCCACGAGGCGCAGCGAGCGATGCTCGCGCTGGGGGTTGAACCGATCGCCGGGACCGACGCCGGAGTGGCCGGCGTGCCGCTCGACAGCATGCCGATCGAGGTGATGGCCTTGCATCGGCACCTCGGACTGTCGCCAATCGAAGCGATCCGTGCCGCGACCCACACCGCCGCTCGGGCGTGTGGCCGCGAGGACGAGCTTGGCTCGGTTCAGGTGGGCCGACGCGCCGACCTGCTGGTGGTCGAGGGCGACCCGACCGTGGACCTCGGAGCCCTCCGACGGGTCCGCGCCGTCTTCCGCGAGGGTGTACTGGAAGTCGACCGCGGCCGACTGGTGCGGTCTTAAGGGCCACCAGCGGCGATGGCAGCCATCAAGCGGCTCCTCGATCGCGCGGTCTTCGACCCGCGGGCCGTGCAGCGGACTGAGCGGCTGCTCGGCTTCACGATCCTCGCCCTGGTGGCGCTGGGAGGATGGCTGATCTTCTGGCCATTTATCCCACCCCTGATCGCGCGGATCGTCCTCGCCCTCCTGGACCTGCTCGGGGTTATCGGCTCGGCCCTCTCCGCACTGGCATCCTGGTGGTGGAATCGGTGAGCGTCGCGCGCGAGACGGCCCGTCCGTCACCGCTCGGGCAGCTCTGGGCGCTGCTGTTCCCGACCCGTTGCCTTGGCTGCGGCCGGCGCGGAGCGGCGGTCTGTGGTCGCTGCGAGGCGATGATCCCCTGGCTCAACCGCGAGACCTGCCATCGCTGCGCCGCGCCCAGCCCGCTGGGGCGGTTGTGCCAGCGTTGCAAGGCCGCTCCGACCGCGCTGGACGGTCTGCGGGCGGCGTGTACCTTTGATGGCATCGTGCGCCAGGCGATTCACAACCTGAAGTATCGCCAGGCCCGCTCACTGGCCGGACTGGCGAGTAGCCTCCTGGCGGATTCACTGGTCGAGCGTCCCCTCCAGGCCGACCTGCTGGTTCCGGTGCCGCTGGCGGCTGGCCGGCGCCGCGAGCGCGGCTACAACCAGGCCGAGCTCATCGCCGCTTGCCTCTCGCGGTCGATCGACGTCCCGACCGCCGCGGCGGCGCTCGAGCGGGTGCGGGAGACGCCGCCCCAGGTTGGACTCTCGGCTCCTGAGCGGCGGCGCAACGTTCGCGGCGCGTTTGCCTGTTCGGCCGAGGCGCTCGTAGCGGGCCGTCGAGTGATCGTGCTAGACGACGTGGCGACGACCGGCGCGACCCTCGCTGCCTGCGCCGACGCCCTCAAGACTGCCGGCGCTGCCCGTGTCTACGGCCTGGTCGTCGCCCGCGGGAGCTGATGAGGGCTACGCCTGGCCGGGCGCACGCGCTAGCGTCTCGATATCGTGGAGGGCCGCCAGGAGGGCGTCGTTCTGCTCGGCTCGGCCTACGCTGATCCGAAGCGAGTTGCGGAGACGGGCGGTGCTGTAGTGGCGGACGAGGATCCCGCGATCGGCAAGCTGCCCGTGGACGACTCGGGCGTCCAGTCCGACTACGTCGCAGAGGATGAAGTTGGAGCGGGATGGGTAGGGCCGGACGCCCGGGAGACGCGCCAGCTCCGCGAAGAGACGCTCGCGCTCCGCGACGATCCGTCGGACGTTCCCCATGAGGTACGCTTGATCCAGCAGCGACTCCCGCATCGCGGTGAGGGC
>JACCZL010000297.1 GCA_013695975.1 Chloroflexota bacterium | reverse complement strand
GTACAGCTCCCAGCGTTGGTCGGCCAGCATCTGCTCGGTCATCGCTACGCCCTGCTCCTGCTCCGCCACCGCCTTCCAGCCGTCCTGCCAGAGCGCCCGCGAGCCGATCATCTCGTAGTACTGGACCGTCTTCTTGGTCGGCGCGTCCGCGTCGTCGAACGTGTGGGCGAAGCTCACACCTTCGATCGGTCGCTGCGCCACGCCGCTTATCTCGGCCGGCGGCTCGATCCCGAGCGCTTCGAGCACGGTCGGGACGACGTCGATCACGTGGGCATACTGCCCACGGACCTCCCCCTTGGCCTGAATCCCCTTCGGCCAGTGGACGATCAGCGGGTCACTCATCCCGCCCTGGTGGAGGTAACGTTTCCAGCGCCGCAGCGGCGTGTTGCCGGCCCAGGCCCAGCCCCAGGCGTAGTTCGGATAGGACCGCACGCCGCCCCATTCGTCGAGCCGCTTCAGGTTGTCCTCGACCGTGGGCTGGAGCCGATTCGGGAACTGCAGGTCGTTGAACGAGCCGAACGGACCGCCCTCGGCGCTGGCGCCGTTGTCCGAGGTGACGAAGATCAGGCTGTTGTCCAGCTCGCCCAGATCCGCCAGGAAGTCGATCACCCGCCCGATGTGGTGGTCGGTCTGCTCCAGGAACGCCGCGTACACCTCCATCTGACGGGCGTAGAGCCGCCGCTCGTCGTCCGACAGGCCGTCCCAGGCGGGCACCCACGCCGGCCGGGGCGAGAGCCGCGTGCCGGGCGGAACGATCCCCATCTCGAGCTGGCGGGCGAACAAGGCCTCCCGCCAGCGGTCCCAGCCCGCGTCGAACTGGCCGCGGTACTTCTCGATCCATGCGCGCTCGACGTGATGCGGGGCGTGGCCGGCGCCGAGGCAGTAGTACAGGAAAAACGGCTTGTCTGGGGCGACCGCGCGCAGGTCGCTGATGTATTCGATCGCCCGGTCGGCCAGATCGGCGTTCAGGTGATAGCTCTCGTCGAGTGCGCTCGGTGGCTCGACGTAGTGATTGTCGTGGACGAGGGTCGGCGCCCACTGGTTGGTCTTGCCGCCGATGAAGCCGTAGTGCCGTTCGAAGCCGCGCGCCAGCGGCCAGCGGGCCTTCGAGGCGCCGGAGGCGTACTCGCTGGCCAGGGTGAGGTGCCACTTGCCGACCCCGAAGGTGGCGTAGCCCTGGCGGAGCAAGGTCTCCGACAGAAACCCGTTCTCGCGCGGGACGCTCCCGTTGTAGCCGGGGAAGCCGGTCGCCATCTCCTGGATGATCCCGACGCCGTTCGAGTGGTGGTTGCGGCCGGTCAGCAGGCAGGCGCGCGTCGGCGAGCAGATCGCCGTGGTGTGGAAGTCGCGGTAGCGCAGCCCGCCGGCCGCCAGGCGGTCGAACGTCGGCGTGCGGATGTCGGCCCCGAAGGGGCCGAGCTGGGCGAAGCCGACGTCGTCGAGCAGGATGAACACAACGTTCGGCGCGTTGGGCCTGGCGCGCGGCGCGACCGGCCAGGCCGGTGTGGACTCGGCCACCGTCCGCCCGATCACCCCCGTAAACGGCGTCCCCTCCGGGTACTCCCTCGTCTGCGCCACCTGGACCTCCCACCCGCGAGCGTGCTGTCGTCGCCGGGTACGCAAGCTTATCGCCCGTGCGATGCCGCGATCAACGGCTGGTGCGAATTCGTGTAGGATCTGGGACGGCGTATCCGCCGGCTGGCCCCCAAGTCCAGGCGCGGGACGGCGGACAAGCGCCGCCCGGCGGGGTCAGCCTGACCCGCCGCGAGCAGGAGGTCACCCGCCTGATCGCGCGGGGGCTGAGCAACCGCCAGAGCGCCGAGGCGCTAGTCGTGACCGAGGGGACCGCGGCCAACTACGTCCAGCGCGTCCTGACCAAGCTCGGCGTCAACACCCGCGCTCAGATCGCCGCCTGGGCCCGCCCCCGCGCCGATAACGGGTTCGTTCCCAGCGGGGCCGGACTCTCGGTCGCATCGGAGGGAGGACAGCCGTCGCGCACGGTTTCGAGAGGGGCTCAACCTGTGAGATACTGGATGCGGAGCAGCCCACATGGCCAGAGAACAACCGACATATTTAGACAGAATCGTGATGGACCCCGAGGTTCTGGTAGGGAAGCCGACGGTGCGCGGCACTCGTATCCCGGTGGAGCTGGTGCTCAAGCGGCTCTCCCAGGATCTCGACCTGAAGAGCCTGTACGAGTCTTACCCCCGACTGACCGAGCAGGACGTCAAAGCCTGCCTGGAGTTCGCCGAGGCCAGGGTCCGGCGCCAACGGGCCAGGTCCGCCGCCCGGGAGGAGGAGCCCGCCCCCGTTAGCGGAGTATGAAGTTCCTGCTCGACGAGAGCGCTGATTTTCCGCTCGCCGCCTACCTGGAGCAGCTCGGGCATGATGTTACCTCCGTTGTCCGTGACTACACGCTTTCGATCAAGGATCACGAGGTCTTGTCGATCGCCAACGCCGAGCAACGTATCGTCATCACGAATGACAAAGACTTTGGCGAATTGATCTACCACCGCAAACTCTCCCACTCCGGTGTCATCTTCCTGAGGCTGGGAGACGAGTCCATACCTCGAAAGATCGACCGGCTCGACGACGTCCTCACGCATCACGCCGACGACTTGTCGGACAGGTCGTATGTCACGGTCACCGATAAGCGAATCAGAGTGCGCTAGGGAGTAGCGACGACGTCCGGCGAGGCCAAGCCTTAGCCCCGCTGGTCTTGACCGAGGGGAGCGCGGCGAACCACGTCCAGCGCGTCCTAAACAAGCTCGGCGTCAACACCCGCGCTCGGATCGCCGCCGGCGCCGTCGAGCACGGCCTCGACCCCTCCCCCCGTCGCTGACGCGCGTCCGCACCACGGCCCGCCGAATCGTGCGCCGCGCCCCGTTCATAGGGGTAGAGCGCGACCTGGCCCGCCCGGAATGGTGTACCGCGATGGTGCAGATCTGCACCTGTGGAGATGGCCGTTCGGATTTACGATGGGTCCAGTGTACGCGCCAGTGACCAGGTGGAGGAGAGAACTCATGGCAGCAACACCGAGCCAGCAGACTGGTCGCACCCGGCTGGACCGTCGTGCCTTCCTGCGTACCGTCGCCGCCACCGCTGCCGGGGTGGCGGCGATCGCCGCTGGTGGCTGGCCGCTGCCGCGCGTCGCCCACGCCGACGACCGCGATAAAGGACGGGATGTCGCCCCGCCCGAGCAGTTCGGGCGCATGTTCCCGCGGCTCCCACCCTTCGCCACCGCCAGCTCGGCGCTGTCGGCCGCGCTGCTCGACATCGGCAAACCCGGCGGCATCCTCGATGCCAGGGATGACCTCGCCAAAGGCCCGATCCTGCTCATCACCGACCTCTCGCTAAGCCAGAACAACCCCAACAACTCGACCCACACCGCCGGAACCACGTTCCTGGGACAGTTCGTCGACCACGACCTGACCTTCGATACCAGCTCCCGGCTCGGCGTGCCAACGCCGCCTCAGAACACCCGCAACGCGCGTACTCCGGCCTTCGACCTGGACTCGGTCTACGGCCGCGGCCCGGCGCTCGATTCCCAGTTGTACGACCCGTCCGACCGCGCCAAGCTGAAGGTCGAATCCGGCGGCAAATTCGAGGATCTGCCGCGCGCGGCCGACAAGTCGGCGATCATCGCCGACCCACGCAACGACGAGCACATGATCATCGCGGGATTGCAGGCCGCTTTCCTCAAATTCCATAACCGCGCCGTGGACCTCGTGCGCTCCCAGCGCGGCAGCGGCGACGACGAGGACGACCACGATCGGGCTTTCGGCCCTGGCGGCGCCGACGACGACAGCGTCTTCCGCCGCGCCCGCCGCCTGACCACCTGGCACTACCAGTGGGTCGTGGTGCACGAGCTCCTGCCACAGATCATCGGTCAGGGACTGGCCGACGACATCCCGCGGCGCGGCCCCCGCTTCTTCCGTCCCGACAAAGACGGCGCCATGCCGGTCGAGTTCCAGGGCGCCGCCTACCGCTTCGGGCACAGTATGGTGCGGCCGTCCTACCGCGCCAACCTCAAGGGCAACGACGACGGCAGCCCGTTCTTCGGCCTCATCTTCGTCAACGGCCAGAACGGCAAAAGCGACCCGGACGACCTGCGCGGCGGCAAGCGAGCCCCACGCCGCTTCATCGGCTGGCAGACGTTCTTCAAGTTCGACGACCCGGCGGCGGCCGCCGAGGCCAAGCCGAACAAGAAGATCGACACGAAGATCTCAACGCCGCTCTTCAACTTGATCCCGGGCACCATCGCCGGCACCGAGCAGACCCTCACGTCGCTGCCCCAGCGCAACCTGCTCCGCCACGTGACCTGGGGTATGCCTTCCGGGCAGGCGATTGCGAAGGTCATGGGCGTGCCGCCCCTCTCGAGGGGTGATCTCAGCCAGTTGAACGGATACGGCGGCTTGAAGCTCGACGAGTCCACGCCACTCTGGTACTACGTCTTGAAGGAAGCCGAGCTCATGGGCAACGGCGAGCACCTGGGGCCGGTGGGTGGACGGATCGTCGGGGAGGTCTTCCTCGGGCTGCTGCGGGCCGACAAGTCTTCCTACCTGAGGGCGGCACCGCGCTGGAAGCCCACGCTCCCGTCGGGTGTCCGAGATGGCTTCCGCATGGTCGACTTCCTGACCTTCGCCCAGGTGGACCCGCGCAACCGCGGCCAGTAGGGGGTAGTAACTCGCTCAGGGAGGGCAGCCCTGTTGGCGAGCAGGGGAGATCATCCCGGAAGATCGCGTCATCTCGGCTAGCGGTCGGGCAGCCGGATGCGAATTCGTTGTGGGCTGGCCGTCACGATCGCACCAGTAGTCAGTTCCGTCCCGTGGAGGGCAAGTATCCGTTCACACAGTCGCGCCTCCTCCGCTACGGGGGTCAGGACGAGGCGCACGATCCCAACATGGGGCAGGCCCCGGCGGACGGCAAGCTCGCCGAAGTCCTTGTCGATCGTCACGAGGATGTGACCCTCTCGATGCGCCGCCTCGAGGATCGCTCGATCGCCGAGGTCACGCGGCCACTCGCCAACCCAGGCGATATCGTGACCGGCCCGGCGCAGATCCTCGACGGTTTGTGACCAGATCGATGAGTCGAGGAGGAGCCTCACGCCGGCCTGTCGGCGAGGATCGGCTGGAATCGTTCATTCGCCACGACGTTGTAGGCGTAGGCCAGGCAGGCAAGGATGTCTTCCCGCTCCAGCCACGGGTGCCCCTCCAGCAGCGCCTCCGGCGTGT
Organism: Chloroflexota bacterium; assembly: GCA_013695975.1. Lineage (GTDB taxonomy): Bacteria > Chloroflexota > UBA6077 > UBA6077 > JACCZL01 > JACCZL01. The sequence continues at coordinate 1,672 of JACCZL010000297.1, read as the reverse complement.
CTCCCACGGCGAGCTGGCCGAGGACGTGCTCCACGGCAAGGCGCCGGCCACGGATGATCGGCTTGCCGCCATAGATGTCGGGGTTGTACGTGATCCGCTTCAGCAGCTCGTCCGGATCGTAGTAGGTCACGATAAGAGCCCTCCACGCGAGATTACAACCTAAGCCACGCCCTGTGCGCCAGGGCGCCGCCGCGGGCGGGTGCCCGCCTCGATATCCCGCGCGGGTGGGACGCCCACGCTCCCGCATCCTACACGTACATGCCAATCGACCCACTATTGCTCAACATCGTGCTACCATCGGTGGCGCCCCGGGGGGCAGGAGGAGGGCAGCGTGGCCAGTCGTGACCCGAGCCGACCGAACGTCGTCTTCATGCTCTCGGACGATCACGGCCCGTGGGGGATGGGCTGCGCTGGCAATCCCGAGATCCGGACGCCGAACCTGGACCGGATGGCCGAGCGCGGGACCCGCTTCGACAGCTTCTTCTGTGCCTCGCCGGTCTGCTCGCCGGCCCGCGCCTCGCTGCTGACCGGGCGGATCCCGTCGGCCCACGGCGTCCATGACTGGATCAGGGCCGGCAACAGCAACCTCCACGGCGACGCGCCGATCGAGTACCTGGCCGGCCTGTCGGCGACCACCGACGTCCTCGCCGCGAACGGCTACGCTTGCGGACTGAGCGGCAAGTGGCACCTCGGCGCCAGCAACCTGGCCCAGAAGAGCTTCTCGCACTGGCTGACGATCCAGGCTGGAGCCGGCCCGTTCTACGACCCGGAGCTGATCCACGGCGACGGCACGCTCTCTTCCGCGCAGGGCTACATCAGCACGCTCTTCGCCGACGACGCGCTCCAGTTCATGGCGGGTCAGCTCGACCGCGCTGATCCGTTCTACAGCAGCATCCACTTCACCGCCCCGCACAGCCCCTGGCTGGACCAGCATCCTCAGCAGATCGTCGACTCGTACGACGACTGTGCCTTCGAGAGCTGTCCGCAGGAGCCGAAGCACCCCTGGGCGATCGACTCCAACTTCGTGATCAGCCAGATGTTCTCGAAGCGGAAGGACGTGCCGCTCGACCAGATCCCGGTCCGTGAGTACCTCAAGGGCTACTTCGCGGCGGTGACCGCGATGGACCTCGAGATCGGGCGGATCGTTGCCTGGCTGGAGGAGCGGGAACTGCTCGAGAGCACACTGGTGGTGTATCTGAGCGACAACGGCTTCAACTGTGGTCACCACGGGATCTGGGGCAAGGGCAACACCTTCCCGATGAATATGTACGACAACTCCGTGAAAGTCCCGGCCATTTGGATGCAGCCGGGCCGCGTCGCCGCCGGCGTGGTCTGCGACGAGCTGGTCAGCGGCTACGACGTCCGCCCGACGCTCCTGGACTGGGTCGGGCTGGACGATCCGGAGGCAGCGAGCCTGCCGGGGACCAGCTTCGGGCCGCTCCTGGCGGGCGAGCCGGCCGCGGGGCGCGAGGCCGTGGTCGTGTTCGACGAGTACGGCCCTGTGCGGATGGTCCGCTCGAAGACCTGGAAGTACGTGCATCGCTATCCGTACGGTCCGCACGAGCTCTTCGACCTCGAGGAGGACCCGGACGAACGGCGGAATCTGTACGGCGAGGCCGGCTGTGAGCAAGTGGTCGAGCCGCTCAAGGCGCGGCTCGACGAGTGGTTCGTG
>JACCZL010000231.1 GCA_013695975.1 Chloroflexota bacterium | reverse complement strand
CTACGGGACGGTGCTGGTGTTCTCGCAGTTGGTGGCGGTGTCGGTGTCGGCCTGGCCCTGGCAGGTGTCGGTGTCGGTCCCGCCGTCCAGGGCGTCGTTGCCGCCCTCGCCGAACAGGGCGTCGTTGCCGGCCCCGCCGTTGAGCGTGTCCGGCCCGTCTGTGCCGACGATCACCTCACTGGCCCCAATCCCGGAGGATGGCTGGCCCTGAGTGACCCGCCTGGCGTTCGGCGGTGGATTGGCACACCGTGCCTAGGGCGAGGGCATAATGGGTGCAGGAGCTTCACGTACCCCGCGGGGGGACCTGTCTGACGCGGGGCTCGAAGGGTACATCTGGCGAGGTGCTCCCGCCCCGACCACGACTTGCAGGGGAGTCTGAAGATGCCTGACCACGACGTTGGTGGCGACAAGACGCTCGCGATCCATGCCACGAGGCCCTCAGCCAGCGACCTCGCTCTCGACGAGGCGAGCGCGCCCGGCGTTGGATCCGTGGACAAGGGCCCGACCGACGGAGCGACGCTTGCCGCGGCAGATCGGCGGCTTACCAGCCTGGCCGAGCTCAAACCGAACTGGGATTCGTACGGCGGCCATCCCCCCACGACGACGGCGCTCGCGCTGAGTGCGCAGGTGCTGTCCGCCGTCACCGGGCTGTCCGCTGATGGGACGAGGTTGAGCGAGCCGCTCGAGATTGCCCCAGTCGCGAACGGAGGGGTCCTCCTCGGCTGGAGTGGAGACGGGGCGGAGGTCGAGCTGCGGATCGGACCGGCCGGCAGGCTCGACGTCCTGTACGTCGAGCACCCTGGTGGCGAGCCGCGGTACGAGGAGCACCACGACATTTCGCGACAGCAGGCCATGAGCTTCGTGGCCAGGGCGTTCGGTGGCGCTCGACCGGGTTGAGGATCGAGTCGAGGTCCGGCGTGAGGACTTCCTGTACCGTCGACTCGCGCCATCGCACGTGAAGCCGGACGGGGTCGTGAGCTCGACGGCCTTCATGTACAGTGGCGTGCCCATGTCGGAGGTATCCGTCGACCTTGCCAGGCTCACGACGCCGTTCGAGTGCCTGGCCCGGGAGCGGAGACCGGGTTGGCGGCTGGGCGAGCTCCGGGCGGCGGTCCCTCTGGACCTGGACCTGACCGTCCGTCACGATCCGAAGCACGACCCTGACAGCGACAATCCCGCCCACTGTCTGATCGTCGGGCTCGGCCCCGACGACATGACGCAGTGCTACATGATGGCTCGCCAGACGCGAGTCCTCGACCTGCCGCCGACGTGAGCGAGTTTCGGTTTTCGTCGCCCGGAGTCGCGGGACCGCGGCCTGTCGGCTCAGCTCCTAGCGCAAGGCCAGAGGACTTCCTGGGGTTTCGTTCGTAGGGGCACACGCCGTTACGCCGTGCGCCCCATAGGCATCAAGCTAAGGCCGCGCCACCATCCGAACCGCGAGCGTGAGGGAGCGTCCCCGCGCACCACAACGTCCGGCTCCGGGGGACGCCTGGACGCTCCCTTACGGTCGCGGTTCGGATCTGCGACGTCGGCGCTTTCGCTGTTTCAACATTGCGTTAGCTTGATACCTATGGGGTGCACGCCGTGCGCCCCTACGAACGTCATCCCGAGCACGCCGCTTGATTCTGCATGAGTGGTTTGAAGGCCGGCCCGCGGATACGCTACGGGACGGTGCTGGTGTTCTCGCAGGTGGTGGCGGTGTCGGTGTCGGCCTGCCCCTGGCAGGTGTCGGTGCCGATCCCGCCGTCCAGCGCGTCGTCGCCGGCCTCGCCCTCGATCCGATCGTCGCCGCCGCAGCCGTAGATCGTGTCGTCGCCGGTCCCGCCGCGGATCGTGTCCGGGCCGTCGGTGCCGACGATCGTCTCACTGGCGCTGGTGCCGGAGAAGGGCTGACCGGGCTGGACCCGCCGGGCGCCCGAGGGCGGGGTGGTACACGCGGCCGCCTCGGCGCCGTCCCCGCTGACCTTCGCCACGAAGGCGTCGCCGCCGCCGTTGTAGGTGCCGTCTGGCCCGACCAGGTCCGGGAAGGTCGCCTCGGTCGAGAAGGTGTAGCCGGTCAGGTAGGCGTTGCCGCCTGCGTCCACCGCGATGCCGTAGCCGGCGTCGTCGCTCGCGCCGCCGATGTAGCCGGCGTAGAGCAGGGTGCTGCCGGTCGGGTTCACCTTCGCCACGAAGGCGTCGATGCCATTGTAGCTGGTGTCCGGCCCCCATCCACGCTCTCGCACGATCTGCACGGCAGTGGGGCTAGCCGAGGATCTCGTCGACCGTGAGCACGATCTCGGGGAAGGCCAGCGTGCTGATCGACTCGCCTCGGCCCAGGATCAGCGAGGTGGCGTAGCCCCGCGGAGTCGGATCGCGGAAGACGACGAGCCGATCATGCCGGAGGTCGAGCACCCACAGCTCGATGATCCCGTGTCGGGCGTACACCCGCGCCTTGCGGCCGAGATCGTAGCGCAGCGAGTGATCGGCGACTTCCACCGCCAGCAGGGTGTCCGCCGGGGTTGGGTGGGCCAACTCGTAGGGCTCGTCGCGCTCCGGTTCCAGACGCAGGAGGGCCAGATCGGGCTCTGGCTCGGACCGGCTGCTCAGCCGGACGGGATTCTGGATGCGTAGCTCAGCAACACGCCGGAATCGGTCGACGAACAGCAGGGTGAGACGATCGACCCTGCGGGCATGCCTCGGGCCAATCGGGCTCATCTGGACGATCTCCCCCTCGATCAGCTCGACGCGGTCGTCCTCGCCGAGGATGCCGGCCTTGGCCATCCGGTAGTACTCGTCGACGGAGAACAGTCGCTTCGTAGGCTGGAGCACGATCAGACCCCTCCCTTCAGCAGACGAGGGGCTCGGCCGAGCGCCGAGGAGCCGCGCGCGACGCCCGTAGTTCCGGCGCGATAGCGCATGCCGAGGGCCCGCTGGCGGGTCGCATGGACCGCCCGCCGCTGAAGAGGAGTCTAGCACACAGACCCGGAGCCGGCCGTCGCGGCGCTTGCCGAGGGGCCGGGCGCGGTCGGATGCTGGCGCGGGTGCCCCATACGTTCTTGCGGCGCGGGTTGCGGACGAGTCCTCACCTGGCGATGACGTGTCGTCCGGAGCGCTCCCGCCGTCGAGGGCGTCGTTGCCGCTGCCGCCGAGCAGGGTGTCGTTGCCGCCCTCGCCGAAGAGCTGGTCGTTGCCGCCCCCACCGTTGAGCGTGTCGGCCCCCTCCCCGCCGTACAGGGTGTCGTTGCCGTTGCCCCCTCGATCCGATCGTCGCCACCGCAGCCGTAGATCGTGTCGTCGCCGGCCCCGCCGCGGATCGTGTCCGGGCCGTCCGTGCCGACGATCACCTCGCTGGCGCCGCTGCCGGAGAAGGGCCGGTCGGACTGGACCCGCCGGGCGTTCTCCGGCGGGCTGGCGCACACGGCGGCGCTCCCCTCCTCCGCGAGCTTCGCCACGAAGGCATCGCCGCCGCCTGGAGGCGCTCGAAGTTGTCGAGGACGAGCAGCAGCTCCCTCCGAGCCAGGAAGCGCTTCAGGCGCTCAAGCAGCGGCTGGCCGCCCGCCCCATGCAGCCCGAGCGATCGGGCGATCGCGGCGCCGACCAGCGCGGGGTCGCGGATCGGGGCGAGCTCGACGAAGCACGCGCCGTGCTCGAACTGCTCGAGCACGGCCGCCGCGACCGCCAGGGCCAGCCGGGTCTTGCCGGTCCCGCCCGGACCGGTCAGCGTGAGCAGGCGCACGTCGACGTCGAGCCAGCGACAGCGCGCCGCTTCCACCTCCCGCTCGCGCCCGATGAGCGGGCCCGGCTGCCGCGGCAGGTTGTCGCGACCCTCGCCGAGCCCATGGATCCCACGACTCGGTATGGCCATGGATGACGACCTCCCCGTCGCCCAGACCAGCCACCGACACCACACGCCGGGTGTCTCGCCGGCCAGACGGTGCACGATCGGTGCCAACCGCCGCATCAATGCATGGTAGAAGGCGGAAGACGCGACCGGGGCGCCCGTCTTGGATCCTCGCGACTCGATTCGGCTCGGCCAACGCGGGCATCTGGTGTGAAACGAAACGCCATCCTCAAGGGTAGAGCTAGATAGAACAATAGTTCTATGTGAGGCGATAGGATGACTCCGAGAGCTAGTGCGCTCCACACGTTGGAGATCGTGCGGAAGGACCAGTGGATCCCTGAGCCGCTGCAGGCCCGGATGCGGGCCTGGGAGCCCAGGTCCGGGCTCGGCCAGGCGCTCAAGGAGGCGTTGCGCTTCCTCCCGCTCGAGCTCGCCGCCGAGCTGCTCGAGCGGGTCACGTCCTGCGTTGTCGTCGAGTCCAGCCTCTCGCTGATCCTCCTCCGCTGGGACGAGCGGGCCGGCATCCGCGGCATCGAGCCGCTCGGCGTCGTCTCCCGCAAGGTCGTGACGACCGCCGGCGTCGGCTACCTCGTCGACGCCCTGCAGAACCTGGTCGAGCCGGAGAACCTCAAGTACCACGCGCTCGGGACCGGGAACGCCGCCGAGGCCGTCGGCGACACCGCCCTGCAGACCGAGCTGACCACCCAGTACAACCCCGACAACACCCGCGCCACCGGCTCCACCATCGAGGCGTCGGCAACCGTCTATCGCACCGTCGGCACCAACACCGTCGACGCGTCGGCCGCCGTCGTCGAGCACGGCATCCTGACCCAGGCCGCTGTCGGCGGCGGGGTCCTGCTCGATCGGAGCGTCTTCTCGGTCGTCAACCTGGCCAGCTCGGACAGCCTGACCAGCACCTACGAGCTCACCCTCTCGGCGGGGGGCTAACCGTGGCTCGAGGCGACCTCCGCTCAGCGACCGGGGTGCTCTTCGTCGACGACCCCGACCGGGGCCAGCGCGAGCTCCCCACGTTCACCTGCCCCCACTGCAACCGCGTCGGCCTGGTCGGTGACGATGGCGGCTGGTGCTTCCCGTGCGCCCGCCTGCTCTGCCGCGGGGCCGCCTGCCTCGACGCCTGTCGGCCCTTCCTCGCCCACGTCGAGGCGAGCCTGAGAGGAGCCTGACGTGGACCGCTACACCGCCACCAGCGAGCTGGCCTGCTCGGTCGTCGCCGAGACCAACACCTTCCCGCTCGGGCTGATCACCGGCGCCAGTCGTGTTGTCCAGATCTACGAGCTGCTCGTGGGCAACAAGCTCGCCGCCAACGACGGCCGCCAGGT
>JACCZL010000228.1 GCA_013695975.1 Chloroflexota bacterium | reverse complement strand
CGGGTAGCGGCGGGCGATCTCGGCGAGCGCCTCCCCGACCATCTTCAGGTAGGGCGCGGTCGTATTGCTGCCCATCCAGCCGATCACGACCCGATCATCCCGGAGCGTCGCCCGGCCATTCCCCCTCGGGGCAAAGACGTCGCTGTCCACCGGCGTCGGGATGACCGTGATGTTGGCGTTGTAGCGCGAGGCGTAAGCCTTGAGATTCTCGTTGCCGGCCACGACCGTGGTCGCGAGGTTGACGATCCGAGCGGTCTTGCTCGGCCGCTTCAACAGCTCGACGGTCCGGCTGATGACGCCCGTGTTAAGCAGGTAGATCGCGTCGTCGAAATCGAAGATCAGCGGCCCACGCAAGGCCAGCTTCTCCTCGATAAACGGGCCGCCGACGGGAAACGCCTCCCGATGGATGAAAATCAGATCGGAGCGCTCGGCCCGCTCGACGTCCAGGAAGCGACTCACCGTACTCGTGGCCAGCGAGGCCATCTTGCGAACCATGCTCCCCGGCGCGTAACGGATGTTGTAGAGATCACTCGACATGAAAGGCCGTAAGATCGGCTCGACCCCATGCCGCCGCAAATACGGGAAATACTGCTCGACCCGCAGCCGGTTCGAGGGCGCCTCGGTCGGATAGGGAACGATGAACAGGACGCGCATGGTCACGACCGGCGCCGGTGCCACGCCACCGTCCGCTCAAGGCCTTCGTCGAATGAGACGGACGGTTCGTAGCCGAGCAGACGACGGGCCTTGTCGATGTCCGCCAGCGAGTGCTTGACATCGCCGGCGCGGGCTTCGCCGAAGCGCGGCTCCAGCCTCGTACCGAGGATGCGATTGAGCCGGTCGACCAGGTCCAGCAAGGTGTAGCGCTGCCCGCATGCCACGTTGAAGACCTCGCCGGTTACTCCAGACGCCTGAGCCGCGCGCAGGTTTGCCTGGACGACGTTGTCGACGAACGTGAAGTCGCGCGACTGCGTCCCGTCCCCTTCCACGCGTGGGCGCTCAGCGCGGGTCATCGCCGCGATGAACAGCGGGATCACCGCCGCGTAGTCGGACAACGGGTCCTGGTGTGGTCCGAAGACGTTGAAGTAGCGTAGCGCCACGGCTTCCAGACCGTACAACTGGTGGAACACCGTGCAGTACAGCTCTCCGGTCAGCTTGGTCACGGCATAGGGCGAGATCGGCCGCGGCGCCATCGTTTCGACCTTGGGAAGGGTTGGGGTATCCCCATACACCGACGAAGACGAGGCACAGACGACGCGCTTGACGCCCGCGTCGCGAGCGGCGATCAAGACGTTCAGCGTACCCGTCAGGTTGCTCTCGTTGCTGGTGACAGGATCCTGCACCGATCGCGGGACACCCGGCAGCGCAGCCTGGTGAAGCACCCGATCGACCTGCGCCATTGCCGAGCGAAGCGCGTCCGAATCCCGCACGTCGCCCTCGACCACCTCGACCTCAGGCAGATCGGCCAGGTTCTCCCGCCGCCCGGTCACAAAGTTGTCGAACACGCGCACTCGATCCCCCCGTATCGCGAGTGCTCGGGCGATGTTCGAGCCGATGAAGCCGGCCCCTCCGGTGACTAGATAGAGCGCCACGTCAGATCACCGGCGTGGACTTGCGAGCACCGAGCTCCGTGCTTCCGGTCGGGATCACCCCTCGGAGCCCAGCGCCTGACGCTCGGAACCGTGCTTCGGACTGCCGGCCCACCCACCGGGCCCGCAGCCAGACCAGCCCAAGCCCCGCCAGCGCGAAGGTCGGCGGCATCAACATCGCGCGGTGGCGGAAGATCGTCCCAACGTTCCCTTCGATCAGGCTGAAGATGAGGACCATCCCGCCCCCGTAGCCCACCAGCATGAACATCTCCCGCCAGCGCTCCCGGCGACAGCCGACGAGCCCGACGACCGCGAGCGTGAGGACGGCGTACCACGCCAGCATCTCCGGAATGAGTGCCAGCTCCCGCGGACGCCGCGCCGCCCAGGGGAACGGCGCGAACAGGACGTAGGGCAGCACCTTCGGCGCGTTGACGAGCTGGATTTGCCAGCCGCCCTCCGTCCTGGGGATCCTCTCCAGTTCGATGCCCGACTCCGCGACGCCCGACCCGAAGCCGCGGCTATAGTCGAGCGCTTCGGTGCGCTTCGGCGTCAGATAGCGCAGCCCCAGCCATTGACTCTGGTTGGTCATGTACACCAGCGACAGCACGGCCAGCCCAAACGGCACGCCGACCGCCAACCGTCGCCGCCAGGCGGCGCGGTTGGCGACGAAGAAGGTCACCGGCATCAGCCAACCGAGCGCGAAGAACGCGTAGAGTCGCAGATTCTCCAGGCAAACGAACGCGACCAGCGTCGCGGCGGCTACTCCGAGCCCCGGCGCCCGGGCAAAGCGGAGCGTGCCGGCCATGCAAGCCACGATCAGCAGCACCACCGGCATGTCCTTCAGGTTCAGCACCGACCAGAGGATCATCGACGGGAAGAAGGCCGACGCAAGCGCCGCGAACCGGCCAGCCCCGACTCCGGCGATCTCCTTCCCCAGCGAGAACGCCAGGATTGAGACCATCGCTCCGTAGAAGCAGTTGACGAACTTGGCCGCCAGCAGGTCGTGTCCCACCAGCGTGTACAGACCCGCCATGGTGTAGGTGTAGTTGTTCAGGAGATACTCATCCGAGCGAGCGATGCCGGGCAAAGCGCCCGCCCAGATTCGAGTGACGGCCCAGGCGATCTTGTCGTAGGCTCGATCGTCCTCGAACAGGAAGCCGACGTACTGGACATCCTTGTAGGTGGAAACCAGCAACGGGTCGACGGCGACGGCGGCGGCGATCCTGACTGCGAAGGCGGCCAGAAACAGTGGAACCAGGAACCGCCACGCCGAGTGCCGGTACAAGAGCCTGACAAGCCCCCAGCCCAGCCCAAGCCCCACCAGCGCCACCGGCACGGCCGCGGCGTGATCGCGCGCGACTGCCACCGCGAGCGCCGTCGCGAGCAGCGCCAGGCTGAGCGCCTGCACGGCAAGGACGATCGACGTGGAGCGCGGACGAATCAGCGGCCAGGACGATCCCAGGAGGCTCAAACCAGCTCCCCATTCCTCCGAGTTGCCGCGGACGACCGATTGGCAGGAAGTGTACCGTGGTCGGGCGCCTTGGCAGCCACCACGGCGATGTCGGTGGCTAGCTCGCCGAAACCTCCGCCCAGGGCACGCTGAGCCTGCGCGAGCCGATACGCAACCGAGCGAAGCGCGCGCTTCCACCACGCCCCGTCCTGGATCGGCCGAGGCACGAATGCGAACCTGATCTGGAAACCACCGCCTTCGAGTACCCTCCGCAGCGTCTCGGCCGTGTAGTGGACCACATGCTCCTTGGCATCGAAGATCTCGACCTGGCGCAAGCCCAGCCCGCGGCGAAAGAGACGATACTTGAAGAGGTTGTAGCGTCCGTTCGGCACCTTGACGAAGAGCAGCCCGTCCTCACGCAGCACCCGTCGCACCTCACCCAGAACCTCATTGGGCTCGCCAACGTGCTCGAACACATCCACCATCGTAACCAGGTCGAAGCAGCCGTTCGGGAACTGGGCGCCCTGAAGGGTCGCCGTCTTGACGTCGAGCCCGTAGAACTCGCGGGCGAGCTGAGCGCCGATCGGCGACGGCTCGACCCCGGTCAGCTCCCAGTCCATGCCACGCGCCTTGCGCAGGAAGAAGCCACAGTGGGTCCCCACGTCGAGCAGGCGACCGCGCGGCTTGTAGCGCCGCAAGACGGCCAGCTCCTGCTCGTAGTTCGGATCGCGATTGTGGCCTTGCTCGCCTCGAAGGATCGGCCCGTACTTTCGCAGGACAGCCTCGCGCTCGCCGTGATAGTGCGCCTGCGGATGAGCGAGCCGAGGCGTCACGTAGAGCAGGCGACAAACCCCGCAGCGGGCGATTCCCAGGGCCCCCTCGTGTGCGACACGCGTCGGCACGTCGGCGCCGCAGCTCGGACAGGGCACCTGTACGAGCGGCTCGGCGATCACTGCCCCCTGCCCCCCAGTAACTCCTGGTAGACGGCGTCTGTCTGGGCCACCATCCGCTCGATCCCGAAGCAGCGCTCGACTCGCCTGCGTCCGGCCCGTCCCAACCGCTCCGCCAGGTCCACATCCACGAGGGCGCGGACGATCGCGTCGGCCAGCGCAGCCGGGTCCTCGGGCGGCACCAGCAGGCCGGTCTCCCCGTCCGCCACCACCTCGGGAATCGGCCCGACCGCGCTCGCCACCACCGGCCGCCCGGCCGCCATCGCCTCGAGTAGGACGAGTCCAAATCCCTCCCAGAGCGACGGCAACACAAGCAGGTCCAGCTCGCCCAGCAACCGCGGCACGTCCTCGCAGAACCCCTCGAAGCGAACATGCCCAGCCACACCCCGGCCGGCGGCGTAGGCCCGCAGCTCGGCCACGGTGCTCAGCTCCTCGTGCCCGACGACCCGCACGACCACGCCGGGCACCCGCTCGAGCACCCGCGGCAACGCGTCGAAGAGGACCCGATGCCCTTTCTGTGGCGCCAACCGAGCGACCACGCCGATGCTCGGGCACCCCGAACGCCCTCCGTTTTCCAACCTACTATCTTCCCGCTCCCAGCTCCGGACGTCCAGCCCGTAGTAGATGCGGACCATCGTGTCGCCGGCTAGCCCGCCCTTCTCGTGAAGATAGCGGCCAACGGCGTCCGAGATGACGATGGTCCGAGCCACCGATCGCGCCGACGCCCGGGCCAGGGCTGCGTAGCGCGGAGAGGCGTAAAACTCGTCGGTGTTGTGAACCGTGCGGACGACGGGAACGCCGCCGAGTAGGCGTCCCCAGAGGAGGCCAGCCAGCTCGGTCCGAAAGGAGTGCGCGTGGATCAGGTCGAAACCGCCTCGTCGCAGCAGCCGGCCGAGTCGCAGCAGGGCGAGCGGGTCGGTTCGGCGGCGCGCCCCGAGGTCGACCGTACGTACGCCGGCCTCGCGGAAGCGCGGGGCCATCGGCGCAGCCTGGTCGGGCTGCGACTCGAACACGGCCACCCACGGCTCCCAGCGTTCGCGATCGAGACAGGACAGCAAGCTGAGCACATGCTGCTCGCAGCCTCCGACCGTCCCTCCCGACAGCAAGTGCAGCAGCCGTCGCCGCCGACCGCCGCTCACCCGCTCGCCGCCAGGGCACGGTAGTTGATCCGATCGATCTGACGCGCTTGGAGGAGCCCGCGTAGATCCCGGTCGGTCAGTACCCGGACCTCCTCCTCGCGCCAGCGCGCCGCGACCGGTCCGCCGTCCAGGAACGTCTCCAGCCGTGCGTCGCTGAAACCGGGGTGGACCATCAATTCGGTCGTGCCCGCCTCGAGGTCGCTAACATCACGGCTGAGGCCGCCATACAGATCCTGCGGATTTCGGCGGATGCAGTTGAACGTGCTCAAGAAATGGTCGCTCGTCCCGATCCCGACCATCCCCAACCTGCGGCGGTAGCGCTTCGCCAGTCCCCACATGACGTGATTCTTCCAGAACGCCTCGCTGTTGAGGTAACGCTGGTACACCGTTCGGTTGGCGAACTGGTGGCGGTCCATTCGCTCTTGCTGGAGCCGTAGAGGCAAGCGATAAATCCGCGCGATCGGCGTCACGACCTTGAAGAACAGGTCCGGGTACATGTAGACACTCTCGTGGCTGTCGATGTGGCTGGGGCTGATCCCGGCCGCTATCACTTTGTCGATCTGCGCCCGAAATTCCTCATAGACCTGAATCATGCTGATCTGCCCCAGCAGCAACCGCTGGAGGAACGGCCGCCGCCGGAAGAAGTAGCCGTTGTGGTCGACGAGTGTGTGGACCCGTTCGGGTGGCAGGATCGGCGCGCCATGGGTCAAGTTCAGGTGGACTCCCACCGCAAGCTCGGGATAGCGCCGCGAGAGTCGCGCGGCGTGATCGAAAGCCCACAGGTTGGCGACCATCGTGGTGCTGGTCACGATCCCGTGCGAGTGGACCTCGATAATCCCCTCGTTGATCCCCTCGGTCAGACCGAACTCGTCGGCATTAACGATGAGCGAGCGCAGCATGGCCCTTCCGTCGACTGAGCGTCGGCAGCGTCTCCGCCAGCCACGCAACCTGACTCGAACGAAGCCCCTGGTGGACCGGCAGGACCAGGATCCGGTCGCGCAGCCAGGCCGCGTCCGGAAACCGATCTGTCGCCACGATGGACGGCAGGTGCTCCCAGTACGTCCGAACGTTTACCCCGATCGACAAGAGCCGATCTCGCCATCGATCGCGCTCTTCGACGACCAGCGGGAACCCAAGCGGGCAGACACCCTCAGGCAGCCGCCCGAATAGTGGCCGACCCCAGGACAGGTTACTGGACGCCTCGAGCAGTCGGCTCCAATGCTCGCGCCGCCGAGCGACCACGCCCTCCGGCTGCGCCAGGCCCAGGAGCCTCCAGGCGACGGACGATCCACGCTGGACCCGGACTGCTGCTCTGCTGGTGCGATCGTGGAGGTCGTGGCGGAGTCCCGGCCGTTGGAGCAGCGCCAGGCGTGGCGACCAGCCAGCCGCCATCTCGACGGTCCCGAGCGCGCGATACGCCAACCGCGCCAGTGTGGTCGTCCAGGGTGCGGCCGCCCCGAGCTCCGGCATCTCGAGGTCCGGGCGATTGATCGCCAGGATCCCGCCATCCGGCAGCGGTAGCGACTTCCACGGGCTGAAGATCGCGGCAGCGCCGAACGAGCCGAGCAAGCGTTCGCCATGGCGGCTGAACAGCGCGTGCGCACAGTCCTCGATCAGCGCCACGTTTCGCCGCTCGCAGAGTCGCTGCAACGCCCGGACCGGCCCCGCGAAGCCAAAGTAGTGGATCAGGACGATCGCGCGTGTGGCGGGGCCGACGGACGCTTCCAGAGCCGTCAAATCCGGCCCCAGGTTCCGGTCGATCGGGTAGAAATCCGCGGCCGCGCCGAGCGTGAGGACCGGGCTGACGACCGACTGGCAGAGATAGGCGGGCAGGAGCACGCGGTCGCCCCGCCCCACGCCCAGCGCTCGGAGGGCGCCCCAGAGCGCCGCGCGCCCACTGTTGAAAAACACGGTGCGCCCGGGTATCTGATGGCCCACGCCCCCTCCCCCGAGCCGAGCCCCGAAGCCAGAGAGGTCGCGGACGGTCAACGGAGGGTCGGCGCAGAGATACGGCATCGACGATGGGATCAACGATCACCAGCAGGAGCGGTGCATGAACCGCCCGAAGCACGATTGCTGCTAGCTGATAGCCGATCGCTGAGGGCAGCCGCCACCCCGTACCGACGAGCCTGCTGGAGGAGCGCCGATCGTCGCGCTCGATTCCGACCCCACTGCCAGGCCACGATACTCGCCCATCCCACTAGCCCGCGCGGCCCGTGATTGCCGATGACCAGCCGAACCGTGCGTCGTTCCTCCGTGGCCCACTGCGCCTTGTACGACTCGTCGCCGAGCATAAAGTCGAACCGACGCAGCCCGCGCGCGAAGGCGTCCTCGATCAGATGGCCGAGCAGCAGACTCGACGGAGCATACGCCGCGAGCCTCGGCTCCCAGGCCGGCAGGTAATAGTACATCGTGTCCCGCTCGGTGAAGCTCAGACTGCCGGCCACCATCCTACCATCCACCTCGAGGGCGGACAGCTCGACCAATCCCCGCTCGGCGTAGTGCCGGCACGCCTCGCGATAGAACGCTCGACCACGCGGCGAGGATGAAAAGCTTGTCGCGGTCCGCTGGCCCGCCCAACGCCGGGCATGGAGGTCCGTGAGCGTCGGGAGCGCGGCCTGGACCTCGGGGCCCGTGGCCGTCGTAAAACGCACCTCGCCCAGCTTCTCCAGCCGCCGCCGCCGCGATCGGAGGTTGTAGCGAAATCGACCAGGCCGCGACGCCAGGTAGCCGGCCCAGTCGCCTGCGAGCCCGACGCCCGGCCGCGGATGGCCGGCCAGGACCGCACACGGCAGGCCACGCTCGCGTGCCATCTGGGCCAGCTCGACGACCGTCGGAGATTCCCCTGGCAAGTTCGGCAGATCGATCGCATCCCAGCCAGCCCGCCGCGCCAGCAAGCCGTCGAGCAGCGCGGCCAAGGCGGCCCGGCGATGCTCGGTGCCCGCCGGGCCGAGCAGGTCCAGGTAGTCGCTAACACCGATCCCCAGCGGCCTGAGCGCGACGAGTCCACTCATCCCGAGCCGATCTCGGTAGACCGGCGCCAGTGCGCGCGTCTCGGTCCCCTCCCGCACCGCCAGGATCGCCGGTTGGCTCCCGCCCCCGAAATGGCGCCACCACGTCTCCGACCACTCGGGAGTCAGAAAAATCGTCTCGGTTGGCGCCTCCAATCGGAGACGCTCCCACGCCGCCCGCGCGTCACACTCGAGAGGCCAGTTTAGCCGAACCAACCGCACCTACCCGCTCCTGACCACTCGGCCGCTACGTTCCAGCACGGGGCTCCCGGTACATCGCCTCGTACCGCCGGGCCATCCGCTCGACGCTGAACTTCCCCGCGACCCGTGTACGCCCGCCGCGAGCGAGCCGCGTGTGGATCGCCCCATCCTCGAGCAGACGGAGCGCACACCCGGCGACGCCATCGATGTCGTGCGGATTGACGATACAGCCGCTCTCGCCGTCGACAACGGCCTCAGGCGTCCCGCCATAGCAGGTACCCAGGACGGGCACGCCGAGGGCCATCGCCTCGAGGTTCACGGTCGGGAACGGGTCCAGGTAAGTCGACAGGTTCAAGAACAGGTCGGCCGCGGCCAGGCAATCGTAATAGGCGGTGCGATCGAGAAAGCCCGGAAAGCTGACCTGCTCGGCGATGCCCAACCCCGCCGCCTGACCGGCCAGCCCATCCCGGAACGCGTTCCGCTGGCCCAGGATGACGAGCCGAGCGTCCGGACGCTCGGCCGCCACCCGCGCGAACGCCGCGACAGCCAACCCCTGCCCCTTGAAAAAGTGCAGTCGACCACCGCTGACCAGCAGCGGCCCGCGGTCCCAGCCGTGCCGCTCGCGCGCTCGCCCGCCATCCGCTTCGGCGAGCGCCGGTTCGTCGAGCGGGAGCCCATTGTACACGACCGCCGGGGCCGGCAGACCGTTCGCCACGAGCGCCTCGGCGAGCGCCGCGCTGACCGACACCGGGCGGTCGACGTACCGCCGCAAGTAGGTTCTCACCAGGCGGTTTCGGGCCGGGAACAGCCAGTAATGCTGGCGGCAGCTTCGGCAGTTCCGCGGCTCGGCCCGGTAGTCCGGCCTGCGCGGGCAGGGCACGGCCGGATCGACCCAACACTTGAACTTGCTGTAACAAAACGGTTGCGCGTCCTGATACGTCAGCACGACCGGGACCCCCCGTCGCCGCGCG
This sequence comes from Chloroflexota bacterium, assembly GCA_013695975.1. Classification (GTDB taxonomy): domain Bacteria; phylum Chloroflexota; class UBA6077; order UBA6077; family JACCZL01; genus JACCZL01. The sequence continues at coordinate 2,323 of JACCZL010000228.1, read as the reverse complement.
AGTCGCAGCGAATCGTAGGAAAGGTGCCCGTGAACGTTCCAGGCGTGGACGACGTCAGGACGGAACCGCCGCAGGACCGCCGCAACCTTGGGAGTGATCATCGGATTCAGGATCGACATGAGGGGACGGAGACGCGGATGGTACGCCGAGTGGAGGCTGAAGACGGGCATCCCCTCGACGTCGACGAGTCGGTCGTTTTCGCGAGTCGTGGTCAGCACCCCGACGACCCAGCGCTCGCGCAGCGCCTCGGCGAGATGACCGACCACGACCTCGCCACCGCCTGTGTTGTCGAAGGCATCCGTCAGCAGCAGGAGGCGCGGGCGGCGGCTCATCGGGGAATGATCCGCATACACTGCGCGTAGCTGACAGTCCGCGAGAAAACCATCATCAGCGCATAGGCCAGGGCCGCCCCGAAGGCTCCCCATGCACTGACCGCGGCGACTGTCGCCGGTAGCCCGACCAGCAGGATGGCGATGCTCGCCCGAATCGGCAGATCGGTCCGATTGTAGGTCCGAAAGATCGGTCCGGCCGCCACGCCGAGCCCCAACGTCGCCGCGTCGAGCAGCAGCGCCCAGACCAGCGGCGTCGACTCGATGTACCCTGCACCGTAGATCCACGGCACCACCAGCCAGGCTCCGAACGCGAACGGGGCCGCGATGACGCTCGACGCGAGGCCCGCCAGGAGCGTCACTCGCACGAAAAACGCCCGCACTTGCCGGGGTGACTCGACTCGAAGCTGGGGCAGGTCGACCATCAGGAGCCGCGAGATTGGGCTCAACAACACCGCCGGGATCGCCATGTAGCTGAGCGCAACCCGAAGGTGCCCCACCTCGGTTTCAGGCGCGAAGACGCCCAACAGCAGGAGGGGAGCCAGGTTGTAGCTCGAGACGAGATTCTTGTCGACCGCGATCGAGAGTCCGAATTTGACGCGACGCCAGAGCCCGCGCCCGGGCCGAACGACGGCGTGCACGAGGTCGCCGATTCTCGGCAAGAGGGGGTCTGACCTGCTCAGGCGCCCGTACACGACGAGCGCCGCGGCGCACGCGATGAGGCTCGCGGCGACCTGGCCGTAGAAGACCCCGACCACGCCAAGTCCCGCCAGCGCGAGGATGGCCGGCAGCAAAGCGCTCGTGGAGGTCGAGGCGTTCTCGAAGCTCACCAGTGCGCCGACTCGGCGGCTTCCCTGCAACCCGATCACCGTCCAACCCGAAACCACCGCCCAGAACCCCTGAGCCAGATAGAGCTGCAGCGGAAGCCCCAGCTCGTCGGAGCCAAAGAGCCGACTTCCCAGCCAGGGCGCCACCAGGATGGCGGGCGGGAGCACCACCAACGACGTGGCAACACTCACGAACACGTAGAAGCCCAGCGCGTCGCGAGTGGCACGTCGGTCCCCGGCGACGTAGCCTTCCGCCAGGTGGGTGGTCGCGGCGTAATCCTGGCCCAGACGGCGAAGCAAGCCGATCGTCGTGCCGATCGACATGACCAGGCTGTACGCCCCGAAGCCGGCCGGGCCCAGCGCCCGCGCCAGCACGATCGACGCCGCGAATCCGCTCGCCGTCACGCCGAGCGAGCCGATTTGGAGGACGCCGAGCGCCCGCAGAAACGCCCCGCCCCCCAGTCCCGCGATCACCGCGTCGACCCGGCGGCGCTCGCCCCCACGCTCAGCGGCCAAGCGCCTGCTCGTAGAGCGTCAGATACTCGTCCACCACCCGACTCCAATCCCGCGCCAGCGCAAGCGTCCGTCCGCGCTCCCCCATCTCCTTCGCCGCCTCCGGATCGTCGAGCAGGCGCAAGATCCTCTGGGCCACGGCAGCCGGATCATTCTGCGGCGCGAGCAGCCCGTTTACTCCGTCCTCGATCGCGTCCTCCGCCCCACAGTCGCGCGAGCCCACCACCGGTTTGCCGTAAGCGTTCGCCTCCAGGTACGTCAACCCAAACCCTTCGAAGGCGGAGCCGCTGTTGACTGGCGGCAGGACGAAGACGTCGCAGCGCCGGTAGAGCCTGTCTAGCTCGGCGTCGCCGATCTGACCAGTAATCGTCACGTTGCCTTCGAGCCCCAGCCGAGCCGTCAACCCGCGAAGCTCCTCGACGTACCGCCGGTCCTGGTCGTCGCCGACCACGAAGTAATGGACGTTCGGGTAGCGCACTCGCACCCTCTCGAGCGCTTCGACAGCGACGTGGTACCCCTTGCGTGGCTTGAGCGCTCCAACCCCCAACAGGACCGGACCATCAGTGGGAACACCCGAGTGCTGGGAGGGCAGAGGCGTTGCCAGGCTGCACCCGATTCCTGCCGCCGGCGGCTCGAAGCCATTGTTGACGACCT
>JACCZL010000214.1 GCA_013695975.1 Chloroflexota bacterium | reverse complement strand
CGAGTCGGTTGTGCGATCCTCTGACATGGTGAACCGCTGGCGTTGGGCCCTGGCATGAAGCCGCGAGAGTACCTCGAGTATGTTCGCATGCTGGTCGATCGCGGGGAGTATCGGCAGGCCGTCGCGTTCGCTGAGCGAGAGAGTGAGCGTCTCGAACGGCGCCTATCACGCAGACAGCTTGGCTCGCTCAGCGTGCTGATGGAACACGCCAATCTGGTGACTGCTCTCCGGGGCGAATCCTCCCCCTGTGAGGAAGGGGAGGCTGATCGACTCGGCGACCGACGGGCTGCCGCGGATGTCCGCACGGCGGCCGCCACGAGCAGATCGTCCCGCTCATCGTCAGCCATCCGCTGACCGAGCGCTACGCCGCCCGCCTGGCCGTCGGCGCCCGCGACAGCGACCTCCACGCCCTGGTGCTCACCGGGCTCGCGTAGCTTGCAGGGATGCAGGCCGCTGCTCCGACGCGCCCGGCGGATCGGCCGGCTTACCAGTCTCATCGGACCGGGTGACCATCCACTCCCATGCGAATCCTGCCGCGCTTGCCGCCTGCGAGATCACCAGCAGCGTGGCCAGCCACAACTCCCGTCGTCCCCTCGTTGTTGCAAGCGGATAGAGCGGCAAATGCAGGTAGAACGGGATCTCAACCCGGAAGCGACCGGAGCCGCGCCGAGCGCGTGCCCGGTGGAATCCGAAAGCGCCGCGACCATAGTTGAAGTGCTGTCGCGAGAAGGAGCGAAACGTCAGGCCGTGGGCATGGTAGATCACCGCTTCCGGCGTGTAGCTCATCGGGTAGCCGTGGTGCAGCCAGCGGTCACAGAGGTCGCGATCCTCCGATGCGGGATGGGGCCAGGGCGTGGCGAAGCCACCTACCGCGTGGAAGCGGTCGGTCGGTAGCGCCAGGTTGTTGGAGGCCAGGAAGCGGGCCCTGTCGCGGTCGGCATTGTTGTAGGCGTACACATAATCGACAAGCACCTGGCTCGCGGTGGCATACGGGTTGGTAGGCAGCGCATTGACCGTCCGCCCGCCAATCGCACGGTCCGGCTCCGCCCTAAAGCGCAACGCCAGGATCCGCAGCCAGTCGTCGGCGGGCCGGCAATCGTCGTCGGTGAAGGCTAAGAACTGCCCCCTGGCTCGCGCCGCGCCGGTGTTGCGCGCGATACCCGGCCCAGCATTTGCTTGCCTGAGCAGGGTCACGTCGAGCCGGGTATGGAAGGTCGCAACGACGGCCTCAAGTGGGGTCTGACTGCCATCATCCACCACGATCACTTCGAAACGAGCGCGGGGATAGTCGAGGCAAGCGAAGGACTCGAGGCACGCTCCGAGCTGTGTCGGGCGGTTGTAGGTTGCGACGATGATCGAGAAGAAGGGAGGCATTGGTCACCTACCCTCGTCGCCCACGACCATCGATCGTCACGATCAACTGGGATCGTCACGGGCTAGGGCCTGCCGGTCCCGCTCCGTCACGTGTCGATCGCGATGGAACTCAAAATCGGCCATGCGCTCGATCGCATCGCCGGCGCCGAAGGCGTAGCCGACCACCTGGCCTGCTCCGGCCAGAGCAAGCCCAAAGAGTAGCGCTGGCAGCGCGCGCGGCAGGAGATCGTGTGGCCGGCCAGGCCGGCGTACCTCCTGCACGATGCCCCTGAGGCGCCACAGCGGGCTGGTCGATGGGATGATCGGCGCACCGCACGTGAAGAGCAGTCGCCGAAACGCTGACCAGCGACCGTTCAGCGCGCGGGTCGACGCGAACAGGCGCGCGCTCAGAAACTGGACCGCGATCCAGGAGGGTAGATGGGTTACCTGCACGTGGGACGTCTTCGCGCCCGGCTCCAGGTACAACTCGTATCCCCGTGCCCGCAGATCCCAGTGCAGCAGGATTTCCACCGCCAGCATCGCTTCCAGTTGAGGACCGTACTCCAGGAGCAGCCCCCGCTTATAACTGGCATTGTGTCCGGGCAAGTGCCCGACCACGCCTGCCGCGGTGGGTTCTAGCCATGACGCGAACCCGAGGAGAACATGAGCCCAACTGAGGGCAGTCCTCGGATTGGCGTTGACGATCACCGGTCCGACCGCCGCCCACGGTTGGCGGTGCGCTTCGATCAGCGCCTCAGCCCAGCCTGGCTCCGGATAGGAGTGCTCTTCGGCGAGGGCGACCACCGGCGCGCTTGCCCCGCGAGTTCCCGCGGCGTAGGCCTGCGCCGGGGACTTGATCACGCCGACTTCGACGACCCGAAATTGGAGAAAGGCTTCTCGCTCCGCGGCATCGATATCGAGGTCTCGGGCCGTCGGCGCGACGATCACGATCTCCAGGCGATCTCGCGCCGTCTGCGCGCGGAGGTACCGCATGGTCTTGCGGACGGCCTCGTAGCGATCCGGGGCGGCGAGAATCACCGACATCGCGGGAGCATCGTGATCGCTCATGTCCGGTCCCTCTCTGGTGATCGAGTCGTCCCTCGCGGCTCGTCAACGAGGATACGCTGCATCGGCGAAGTCCGCCACCGAAACGATCCGCCCCGTCCTGGCCGACTCCTCGGCGGCTTCGACGACGGCCAGGCTGCGATAGCCATCCTCGAAGTCCGGGCTGGCGGGTTGACGAGCCCGCGCGGCAGCCACAAAGCGGGCCAGAGCTGTCCCATAGGAAGGCTCATGGCCGGGTGCGCGAAGTTTGCTCAGCCACCGCGGGCTGTGGCGGAGGGACTGCACCCCGCGCCACAGTCGCTTGACGTGGACGAGGCGGAAGTTGTCGGTCGGGCGGGTGATTTCGACGCCGAGCGAAGGATACCGACTCACCGCGAGCTTGCCCGCCAGGCCATAAATCTCGATGCGATCTTCGTCGACCGCGTTCAGTGAGTACAGAGACTGCACCGGCAAGCCGTCAGCCAGCCAGAGTTGTAGTACCGCGCTGTCGCCTTCGCTGCGCTGGGAGCGCAGGCTGGCAAAGACAGCGCGAACGTCCTGCCCGAACACGTAGGAGACGAGGTCGACGTGGTGCGAGGCCAGGTCGAGCAGTACGCCGCCGCCACTCCGCCGGGTCTGTTTCCAGGCCGGCAACGGTCGCGCCGGGGTTGAGAAGATCGAGCGCGCCCCGACCAGCTCACCGAGCGTGTTGGCCTGGAGGTGTCGCCGCGCGGTCTGATACAGCCAGCTCGAGCGGAAGTTGAAGCCGATCATCCCAACCACGCCGGCACGCCGCCAGGCCGCGAGCACGCAGCGTGCCTCGTCGAGGCTCGTCGCGAGCGGCTTCTCGAGGTAGACGTGCTTCCCCCGTTGCAGCGCCGCCACCGTGGCCTCGGCATGGAGTGCATTCGGCAGACAGATCACCACCGCGTCCAGATTCGGCACCTGGAGCAGCTCCTCGTAGCCGGTGAAGGCGAGCGATGTTGGTGCACGGCGACTGGCCCAGTCTCGCCGTTGAGGATCTGGTTCCGCCAGGGCAACCAGCTCGACGTTCGGCAGGCGGGTCAAAACCTCGATGTGAACCTGCCGAGCGATCCCGCCACAACCGATCAGTCCGACGTTGAGCGCCGCCATCAGCGTGACGAAATCTTAGCCGAGCGGCTGGCTGCGAGGCACCGGCATCGCATGGACGGGCGAGGAGAAGCGCTCATGCAGGCGCTCATGGATCGATCCCCCGTGATGGGCCCGGAGGCCATCCGCGAGATGGACTGTAACACTCTCGCGACGACCATGGATGACGCCCTGGTCGATGTCCTCCGTCAGCGCTCCGGACGGCTATGCTCGAGCACGTCCGCACGCTGGTCGATCAAATCCGTGACTGACAGGGTGTCCCGGATGCCCGCACGGCGGCCGTCGCGTGCAAATCGCGGCTCAGGCTACGTGACTATCGCAGCGTGGGCGTGATGTTGTGGTTGAGGTGGAAGAGGTTTGTCGGGTCGTATTTTTGCTTCAGCGCCGCCAGTCGCTCGTAGTTCGCCCCGTACGCGGCCTTGACGCGGTCTTCGCCCTCCTCCCCCAGGTTGTTGGCGTAGACGCCGCGCTCGAGGAACGGCCCCATAGCCTCGAAGAACGCGCGCGTCCACCCGACGTTCCTCGCCGAGTCGGCCGGGTCGTCCCACTGGGAGAGGATGAGGAAGTCGTAGTGACGCTCGCGGTGCGGGAAGGCGGTCGCGGCCGGGTCCACGCGGCTCGCCGCCCCGCACATCTGCTGGAGACCCACCCCGGAGATCGGCGAGGGCTTCTCCGCGACGAAGCGGAGCAGAACCTCGACCGCGTCGTCGCTCAGGTCCTGCAGGTAACTCGACTTCCAGTAGTGCTGCCGGCCGAATGGGAACCCCGCATCGGACCCGCTCTGGAGCGCTAGATACGGCATCGGCTGGATGCCGTCCGCGGATGGCGGGCCGAACGCTCGGAGCGGGCGGAGGACCCGTTCCCCGTCCTCGATCGGCCCGCAGTAGCAGGCCGCGACCGAGACCACCGGGCGGCCGTCCTCGGCTAGGCCCAGCGACGCGGCGGTGGAGAGCTCGTCGGGGCAGGTACTCGCGAACTCGTGGTAGAACCGTAGGGCCTCGCGGGCGCGGGCGGGTGGATAGGTCACGCCGCCGCCGAGCACCGTCCCGACGGGGTGCAGCCGGTAGGTGAACGAGGTGACCACGCCGAAGTTGCCGCCGCCGCCCCGGATGGCCCAGAAGAGGTCGTCGTGCTCCGCCGGGCTCGCCGCCAGCAGCCGACCGTCGGCCGTGACGACATCGGCCGCGAGCAGGTTGTCGCAGGCGAGGCCGTACTTGCCGTTGAGCCAGCCAAGGCCGCCCCCGAGGGTGAGGCCAGCGATGCCGGTCATCGAGATCACTCCGAGGGTGGTCGCGAGCTCGAACGCCTGCGTCTCGTGGTCGAACTCGCCCAGGGTGAGGCCCGGCTGCGCCTGGGCGGTCCGTCGCGCTGGATCGATCCGGATGCCCTTCATGCCCGACAGGTCCAGCATGAGGCCGCCATCGCACACCGCACTGCCGGCAACGCTGTGCCCGCCGCCTCGGATCGAGAGAGGCAGGTCATGGGCTTGGGCGAAGCCGACGCCCCGGATCACATCGGCCGTGCCGGCGCAGCGGACGATCACCGCCGGGCGCCGATCGACCATCCCGTTGAAGACCCTCCGGGTTACGTCATAACCGTCGTCGTCGGAGCAGAGCAGATCGCCCCGCAAGCCGGCCTGGAAGTCCCGGACGGCTGCTTCAGCAATACTGCCGCCCGTAGCGCCGACGACTCGCTGGTCTGCCATGACTCACCCTCCTCGGTCGAGACGGACCGCCGAGCGGAGGCCGTCGCTCGCCGATATCATGCGCCCCGGCAGTGGGACTGTCAATCCGGGAACTGGAGCACGCAGCAGCCGCTCGTCTGCGAGACGGGAGGGATGCCCTCGGTCAACTCTCCGGAGGGCTATGATGGTCACGAGTCGGCGGCGGCCGCTCCGAACGCATAGCGAACGAGGAGGTCGAGTGAGCGACGACAAGCCACCCTTCAAGCTTGCCCGGGTCAGCGTGATCATGCTCGGTGTGACGGAGCTCGCTCGCTCGGTGGCGTTTTATCGCGACACGCTGGGCCTGTCCGTCACGTTCGAGATCCCCGGTTTCGCCTTCCTTGATGGCGGCGGCGTGAGCCTGTGCCTCAGCCAGCCGCTGGCCAGGGCGAGCGACCGGCTGGCCGGCGCCACCGAGATCGTGTTCGCGGTCGACGACGTGACCGGCGCCTACGACGCGCTCCGCGAGCGAGGGATCCGATTCAGCCACGAGCCGCGCAACGTCAACGGCTCGGACTGGGCGGCAAACTTCCAGGACCCGGACGGGCACACGCTGTCGGTCTTCGGTCCTCCGCACCTGACGTAGCGGCATCGGCACCGTCGCCCGAGGTGGCGGGGCATCCGCCTGTCTTTTTGGGCGGGAGGCATCGACCAGCCTGTTACACTCACGGCCAGTCCGTCGGAAGGATGAGTCATGCGCCGGATCAAGGTCATCGTCGAGAAGCATGTTGATGGATACGTGGCCTATCCACTCGGGATGAAGGGCATCGTCGTCGGCGAAGGCGATACGTACGAAGAGGCGCTCGGGGACGTGAAGTCGGCCATCCGATTCCACGTCGAGACCTTCGGCGATGACGTCCTGGAAACGGATGCCCCGGCGCTCGACGCCTTCGTGGACGAGGCCGCTGTCGAGATCGCGTGACTGGCTTTCCGGTTGATGCGCCGAAACGTCGGGTTGTTCGGGCACTCGAGTCGCTGGGTTTTCGGCTGGTCCGGGAGCGCGAGCACATCGCGATGGCGCGTGACAATCCTGATGGAAGCGTGACTCCCCTGACGATGCCGAATCATCCTCGGCTCAAGGGCTCGACGTTGCGAAGGATCTGCACCCAGGCTGGTATCTCGCGGGACGGGTTCTTGCGGGCGTACCTCAGCTCGTAGCGGCCAGTCGCCGGCGGAGGGGCAGGGCGAGCGGGACGATTGTCAGGGTAACGGCGGCGATCAGGGCGAAGGTCCAGTCGAGGCCGAGACTGTCGGCGACGAGGCCGTAGGCGAGCGTCGCGGCGGCCGCGGCGATGTCGATGGCGGTGTAGTAGAGGCCGTAGCCCTGCCCGCGCTTGCCCTCCGGGATGAGCCCGGCGACGGCCGCGTAAAGGACCGACGACGTCCCGTTGAGGGCGAAGCCGAAGACGATCGCCAGGACGAGCGCTGCCGCCGGCGGGCCCCAGACCAGCCCGAGTAGGGCGAGCGCCGTCGCCGTCTCGGTGATGAGCACGACCCCGAGTGAGCCGAAGCGGTCGCCGAGCGCCCCGCACAGGAACTTGCCGGCCGCGCCGCCGCCGAAGAGCACGGTGAAGAGGAGCCCGACCTCGGCCGGGCTGACCCCACGGCCCTCGAGCGCGAAGGGCAGGAACGTGAGCGCCGCCGCGCGCGTGCTCGCGTCGAGCATCCCAACCGCGGTGAGCAGCCCGTAGGCCGGCCCGAGTCCCGAGTCCCGAGTCGCGGGTTGCGAGTCACG
>JACCZL010000200.1 GCA_013695975.1 Chloroflexota bacterium | reverse complement strand
CTTGCGGCCGTAGTCCCCAGGCGGAGCACTTATCGCGTTAGCTGCGGCACCGGAGGGGTCGATACCCCCGACACCTAGTGCTCATCGTTTACGGCGTGGACTACCCGGGTATCTAATCCGGATCGCTACCCACGCTTTCGCTCCTGAGCGTCAGAATCGGTCCAGGAAGCCGCCTTCGCCACTGGTGTTCCTCCGGATATCTACGCATTCCACCACTACACCCGGAATTCCACTTCCCCCTACCGACCTCTAGCCGACCAGTATCGCACGACCGCTCCCAGTTGAGCCGAGAGATTTCACGCACGACTTGGTCAGGCCGCCTGCGAGCGCTTTACGCCCAATAAATCCGGACAACGCTTGCCCCCTACGTATTACCGCGGCTGCTGGCACGTAGTTAGCCGGGGCTTATTCCCAGGGTACCGTCACTATCTTCCCCTGGAAAAGGGCTTTACAACCCGAAGGCCTTCATCACCCACGCGGCGTTGCTGGGTCAGGGTTTCCCCCATTGCCCAAAATTCCTAACTGCTGCCTCCCGTAGGAGTCTGGGCCGTGTCGCAGTCCCAGTCTGGCTGATCATCCTCTCAGACCAGCTACCGATCGTCGCCTTGGTAGGCCGTTACCCCACCAACTAGCTAATCGGCCGCGGGCCCCTCTCCAAGCCCCGTGAGGGTTGAGTCAACGGTACGAACCGTCGACGTCTGCGGTATTAGACGCCCTTTCGGACGCTTATCCCCCGCTCGGAGGTAGGTCACCCACGTGTTACTCAGCCGTCCGCCACTGACAATCCCAACCGAAGCCGAGATTGCCCGTACGACTTGCATGTTTTAGGCACGCCGCCAGCGTTTATCCTGAGCCAGGATCAAACTCTCCATCGGAATTGCCGAGGTCCTATAAACCTCGACGATCATTATGGATCGCTGTCTCCCCACCACTCTTCGATTGTTAAGGCACCTATCGCGACCTTCGGCTCGCACCGAAGTCTCGCCGCGCGGACCCTCATCGTACCAGGGCCGAGACCCTGCCGTCAAGGCCCGCGTGCATCTCCGAGGAAACAAAAAACCCAAGCCACCTCGTGCGACTTGGGATTCCCGGACACCGGTCCGAAGCGACACCGTCGTCGCCCACTCCCCTCGAGTACAATCCTTGCTGCGCGGTCGCGCTTGTTTGATTGTCGGGCAGTCTCCCGCCCCGTCTCGGGGATTTTCTGCTCGGCTCCCTCTTCGGGAGTCCATCCCCGCGGCAGTTGTTATGGTAACCGCTCAGCCCTGGGCGTGTCAAGAGCTGGCCGCACTCGATCCAGCGCCACGCCTACCAGTGTAGCCGGCCACCACTCCGCTCCGGTAGCCCCCCCCACGACCCTCCCCGACTGTCCCGCCTGCTCATGAGCCTGAACAGTTACTCCTCCTGCATTCCCGCGGTTGATGGCCTGGCGCGTGACGCGGCTTAGCGGTCCGGCGCAGCGGCGGAGGGTCGGCCATGGGTGCCGGTCTCGGGTCGGCCGAGCCCTCGGTACAGCTTGTCCGAGGCGATCCAGGCGAGCCCCGCGTGCCTGAGCTTCGCGACACCCGCGGCGAAGAAGACCAGCGACAGCATGACCTGGGCGAGTCGAATCGGCCAGGTGTACTCGCCGGACACGGGGCGCTCGACTGCTCGGCGGCGCGAAGCCGATAGCAGCCGGTGGGCCGACCAACTGTCGCCGCATCGGGAGCAGGCCATGATGCCGAGGATCAGCACGAGGACCGCGTCGTAGTGATCGGTCTTCCCGAAATTGTGCGGCAGGCCGAGCAGGTAGGCTCCGAGCAGGAAGGACGTGGCGGTGCTGAGCCGGGTGAAGAGGCCCAAGCAGCTCAGCAGCAGGGCCGCCTTCCAGATAACTTGCAGCACGGCGAGCTGGTCGACGGGCTCCACGTCGGTGACGCCGAATATGACAATGGCGCTCAAGCGATCCCGGGCGATCCCGGAGAACATCGGGTAATTCGAGAGCGGCCAATGCTCGCGATCGGTCGCGATGTCGACGAGCGAGCCCCCGACGAGCAGCGCGATCAGGACGTTGACCAGCCGAACCTGTGAGGTGCTCATGGCGAACCGCCGCCTGATATACCACCGCTACCGTCGTCGGCACCAACGCCCGCACCCGGGCGGGGCGCTTTCGGCGCCGCCGCGGGGGCGGCCACCACAAGTGCTATCATCACGCCACTGTGGCCGGCAAGGTCTGTCCGGCGCATCCGAGCGCAAGGCGGTACCGCCGGGAGACCTGCACGACCGACCGTCCGTGCGATGGCATACCCATGACCTACGAGGTCGTCACGTATCGACCCGAACTCAAGCGCCAGGTCACCGAGCTCCAGCGGCATCTCTGGAGCCCCGACCCCGCCTTGAATGCCGCGTACCTCGAATGGAAGCACGAGCAGAATCCGTACGTCGAGGCGCCGCTGATCCACCTCGCGCTCCACAGGGGGCAGGTCGTCGGGATGCGCGGGATGTTCGGCGCCAGATGGCAGGTCGGTGACCCGCCGCGGACGTTCCTCGCCCCATGCGCCGGCGATCTCGTCGCGGCCCCCGATCACCGTAACCGCGGGCTGGTCTCCAAGATCCTCGAGACGGCGGTGAACGATCTGGCGAACGGCGAGTACGCGTACATCTTCAGTCTCAGCGCTAGCCCGGCGACGCAGCTCGGCTCGCTGTTGGCGGGCTGGCGCGGAGCCGGTTCGCTGGAACTGGCGCATCGGCGACCCCCGGAAACCGCCGGCCGCGGTGACCCGTGGGCGGCGGCCTGGCGCCGGGCCCGCCGGCTCGACACGGCGGCGGGGCGGGTCGGAGCGGCTGGTGGACCGTTGGGG
>JACCZL010000196.1 GCA_013695975.1 Chloroflexota bacterium | reverse complement strand
GCGTCCGGACACGGGGCCGCTCCCTCACGGTCGCGGTGCAGATACAGACCCTGGGGCCGAGGTCGGTAGGTGTACCCTGGTGTAAGATAGCCCCTGCGCGGCTGTGCGCGGCGGGAGGGTTATCATGATTGTTGGCGAGGGTAGCTTCAGGTACGAGGTCGCCGAGGGCTGGGAGCGGCTCCCCCAGGGGTGGGAGCATGGCGACGTGGCCGGTGTGGCGACTGACTCAGGCGATCGGGTCTACGTCTTCAATCGGAGCGAGCACCCGGTCATCGTCTACGACCGCGACGGGCGCTTCCTCGGGTCCTGGGGCGAGGGCGTCTTCACCCGTCCCCACGGCATCACCATCACCCTCGACGACACGGTCTACTGCGCCGACGACACCGATCACACCGTCCGCGTCTTCACTACCGAGGGAGAGCTCTTGCAGACTCTCGGGACGGCGAACCAACCCTCGGACACCGGCTACAGCGAGGGCTTTGACCTCCGTCAGATCAAGCGGGGGGCCGGACCATTCAATCGGCCGACACGGCTGTCGCGGGCGCCGGGCGGCGATCTCTACGTCTCGGACGGCTACGGCAACGCCCGGGTCCACCACTTCTCGCCGAGTGGCGAGCTGATCCAGTCGTGGGGTGAACCCGGCGAGGGGATGGGCGAGTTCAACCTACCCCACAGCGTCTGGGTCCACAGCGACGGGCGGGTCTTCGTCTGCGACCGCGAGAACGACCGGGTCCAGATCTTCAGCCCGTCCGGCGAGTACCTCGACGCCTGGACCAACGTCACCCGGCCGGGCGACCTCTTCATCGACGCGGACAATCGGGTCTACCTCGGCGAGATGTCCTGGAAGGCCGGAACCACCACGATGGGCGGACGTCCCTTGACCGAGAGCCGTTCCTGCCAACTCAGTATCCGCGACCTCGACGGCAACGTGCTGGCGAGCTGGGGTGGCTTCGATCCCTGCGCGGCGGGCAGCTTCGCCTCGCCCCACGGCCTCTGGGTCGACCGGCACGGCGACATCTACGTGGGCGAAGTGACCCACACGGCGCTCAGTCGCTACAGCGAGTGGCACACCGGCTGCCACTCACTCCAGAAGTTCGTCCGGGCGTAGCAGGTAGACTCTTTGCCGGCTCTCGCATACCCTGGATAGGCGACCGTGTAGGAGGCGGAGCGTGACGATCACCGAGCGACGGATGACCCTCGAGGAGTTCCTCCGCTTGGCGGAGGAGGAACCACCTCTCGAGTACTGGGACGGGAAGGTCACCCGAAAAGTGTCTCCACAAGGAAAGCACGGTCGGCTCGAGACCAAGTTCGCGGAGCGCGTCAACCGCTTCGCCGAACCGCCGCGGCTCGCGATGGCCATCACGGAACTGCGGGCGACCTTCGGCGGCGGCTCGCCGGTCCCCGATGTCGCGATCTACCGCTGGGACCGCATCCCGCTGGACCCGGACGGCGCCATCGCAGACGTTTTCGTCGAGGCGCCCGACATCGCCGTCGAGATCCTCTCGCCGGATCAGAGCCTGAAGGAGCAGATCGCGAAGTGCCGATGGTTCGTCGACCATGGCGCGCAGATCGCGCTCCTGTTCCACCCGCGCGAGCGGTCAGTGCGGCTCTTCCGGCCCGACGCCGAGCTCCGGGTGCTCCGCGGCGCCGACCGAATCGACCTGGATGCCGTGCTACCCGGCTTCGAGCTGACCGTCAACGATCTCTTCGCCATGCTCTATCCGGGGTAGCCTTCGGCCGGTGTCACAGCGTTGCCGGCCGGATCGGGCGATCTGACCGGCAACGCTGCGTCGCTACTTGACGGTCAGCGTGGCGACCATACCGGCCTGCTCGTGGCCGGGGACGCTACAGACCACCCGATAAGTCCCGGGGGTCTGTGGGGTGAACGTCTTGCTGGCCGACTGGCGGGGCCGCGCCGAGAGATTCCCGTGCGAGCTTTCCTTACACCTTGGCGTCAGGGTTATTTGGGGCTAGCGTCGGCCCGCTGCCGCCTCCAGACCGAGCTCCTTGCGGAGCTGCAGGAAGCGCATCACGTCGCCGCGGCTGAGCATCCCGAGGATGGCGCCATTCTCCACCACCAGGAGCTGGTTGACGTCCTGCTCGATCAGCATCGCCAGGGCGCGACTGATCTCCTCGCGCGGGCCGATCGTCCGTAGCGGTGGGCGCGTCATGATCGCGCCGACCGAGTTGCGGGACCACTCCTCCTGTGGCAGGTGCTTGACATCGGTCAGGCTCACCAGGCCGACGATCCGCCCATCCTGGGCGACCGGCATCGCCCGCCGCCCGGCGCGGAGGACGTGCTCGTCGACCAGCTCGCGAACGCTCAGCGCGGGGCTGACCATCGGCGGGTCCGCGACCATCACGTCGGCCACCCGGACGCCGCGGAAGCCTTCTTCGGCTGCCACCTGGCGGCGGGTCGCTTCGGCGGCACTGTTGAGGAACCAGCCGATGAAGCCGATCCAGAGCCCGTTGAGGAAGTCGCCTTCGAGGATCTGGAACAGACCGTAGCCGATGAACAGGAACGCCAGCCCCTGCCCGACCAGCGAGGCGATCCGTGTCGCCCGCCCCACGCTGCCGGTCGCACCCCAGATGATCGCCCGCAAGACCCGCCCGCCGTCGAGCGGGAAGCCGGGCAGGATGTTGAAGACGGCCAGCATGAGGTTCACAATCGCCAGGTAGTTGAGGGAGGCGTCGAGCGGGCCGCGGGTGCCCGGGATTGCCTGCGCCGCCAGCCAGAAGATGCCCGCCAGGATCAGGCTCGAGATCGGCCCGACCACCGCCACCAGGAACTCGTCGCGGGCGTCCTCGGTGTCACTCTTGATGTTCGAGACGCCACCGAAGATGAACAGGGTGATGCTGTGGACCTGGAGCCCGCGCGCCTGCGCGACGAACGAGTGGCTCAGCTCGTGGATCAGCACCGAGACGAACAGCATCAGCGCCGCCAGGATCCCGACAGTCCAGTAGAGGGGGCGCCCCCAGCCGGGGTAGTTCTGCGGGAAGTAGCCGCCCGCCAGCGACCAGGAGACCAGCCCGAACGCCAGCAGCCAGGTGTAATGGACCCCGATGTCAATGCCCCGAATGCGGGCAATCCTAAACGAGCTTTCCATGGCCAACTCCTGGAGCGTCTCCTGCGTGTATTGTGACATGTTCCGGCGCCCGGCGCGGAGCCCACGACCCCGAGCCGGCCAGTCTGACGTGGCACAATGAGGGTGCATGCCCTGCCTGCCTCCTGCTCTGCCGTGTCCCTGAACCCCCGTTCGGCGTGGCCGCCGCCGCTCGGCGCCACCTGGGACGGCGGCGGCGTCGAGTTCGGTCTCTTCTCCGAGCACGCGACGGGGGTCGAGCTGTGCCTCTTCGACGACCTCCGAACACGGACCGAGCTGGCCCGCATCCCGCTCCGCGATGTCGGGGCCCACGTCTGGTGGGGCTACGTGTCCGGGATCGGGCCGGGCCAGCTCTATGGCTATCGCGTCGACGGCCCCTTCGAGCCCGGGGCCGGCCATCGCTTCAACCCCGCCAAGCTCCTGATCGATCCCTACGCCCTGGCCCTGGCCGGTACGGTCGACTGGCGGGCGCCGGTCTTCGGGTATCCGCTCGGCGACCCACGCGCCGACCTGGCCGTCGACGGCCGTGACGACGCCCGCGGCGTGCCGCTCTCGGTGGTCGTCGACCCGGCCTTCGACTGGGGCGACGACCGCCCGTTGCGGATCCCCTGGGACCACACGGTGCTCTACGAGGTCCACGTCAAGGGCTTCACGGCCCGTCATCCAGAGGTCCCCGAGCCCCTGCGCGGGACCTACGCCGGCCTGGCGTCACCGCCCGCGATCGAGCACCTCCAGCGCCTCGGGGTGACGGCCGCCGAGCTGTTGCCGATCCACGCCTTCTTAGACGACCGGCAGCTCGTCGAGCGGGGTCTGTCGAACTACTGGGGCTACATGAGCCTCGGCTACTTCGCCCCAGAGGCCCGCTACGCGGCGACCGGCCAGATGGGCGAGCAGGTCGGCGAGCTCAAACGGATGGTCAAGGCGCTCCACGCAGCCGGCATCGAGGTGATCCTCGACGTGGTGTACAACCACACCGGCGAGGGCAGCCAGCTCGGACCGACCCTGGGCTTCCGAGGCATCGACAACGCCGTCTACTATCGCCTGCGCGAAGACCGTCGCTACTACCAGGACTACACTGGCTGCGGCAACACCCTCGACGTCCGTCACCCCCAGGTCCTCAAGCTGATCATGGACAGCCTGCGCTACTGGGTCCTCGAGATGCACGTCGACGGCTTCCGCTTCGATCTCGCCACCGCGCTTGCCCGCGAGGGGCACGCCTTCGACCGCGGGGCCGGCTTCTTCGACGCCCTTCACCAGGACCCGGTCCTCTCGCGGGTCAAGCTGATCGCCGAGCCGTGGGACATCGGCGAGGGCGGCTATCAGGTCGGCAATTTCCCCGTGCTCTGGAGCGAGTGGAACGACAAGTACCGCGACGCGGTCCGCGGCTTCTGGAGAGGTGACGAGGGGCGGGCCCGCGAGACGGCGATGCGCCTGGCCGGCTCGCCCGACCTCTACCAGGGTGGGCGAAGCTGCCAGGCCAGTGTAAACTTCGTGACCGCCCACGACGGCTTCACCCTCGCCGATCTGGCTAGCTACAACCAGAAGCACAACCTGGCCAACGGCGAGGAGAATCGCGACGGGGAGAACAACAACCTGTCCTGGAACGGTGGCGTCGAGGGGCCGACCGACGACCCGTCAATTCTGGCCCTCCGTGCCCGCCAGCGGCGCAACTTGCTGGCGACGCTCCTGTTCTCGCGGGGCGTCCCGATGCTCCTGGGCGGCGACGAGCTGGGCCGAACCCAACGCGGTAACAACAACGCCTACTGTCAGGACAGCTCGCTGTCCTGGTTCGACTGGGAGATGGACGAGGACGCCCGCGACACTCTGAACCTGACCCGCCGGCTGATCCGGATCCGCCGAGAGCAGCCGCTTCTCCGCGCGGGCAGCCCGCGGTCGCTGACCTGGCTAGCGCCAGGCGGCAAGGTGATAGCCGAGCAAGACTGGCAGCGCCCCTCGCTCCGCGCCTTCGCTGTCGTGCTGCGCGGCGACGATCTTGTCGGGGAGACTGGTCGGTCGCCCGATCCGGACGCGGCGGGCGACACCTTGCTCCTGCTGCTCAACGCCAATGCCGATTCGGTCGTCTTCACGGTGCCGGACCCCGTAGGGGCGACCGGCCGGTCGCCCCTACAGGCGTGGGAACTGCTGCTGGACACGGCCCGGCCAGTCGAGGCGGCCGACCGGTATCCCGTAGGGGCGCACGGCGTGCGCCCTTCGGTCAGCGCCCGAGCAGGCGACCTCGTAGGGGCGGTTCGCGAACCGCCCCTACAAACCTCGCCTGAACCGGCCGATGACCTGGCTTTCTCCTCTGGCTCGACCTACACCCTCGAGAGCCGCTCGCTTGCCCTCTTCCGCCTGCGAGACGGTACGTATCCCGCTCCGAAGGCTGCGCAGACGCCGTGACGGATCAACCGCGGCGCCGACCTGCTCGGGCCGCGGGCATCCTGCTCCATCCGACCTCCCTGCCCAGCCCGCACGGGGTCGGGGACCTCGGAGCGGGGGTCTATCGCTTTGTCGAGTTCCTTGGGGCCGCTCGCCAGACCCTCTGGCAGGTGATGCCGCTCGGGCCGGTCGGGATGGGCAACTCGCCCTACGCCGCCCGTTCGGCCTTCGTCGGCAACCCGCTCCTGATCGCCCTGGACCAGCTCGCCGGGCGGGGCTGGGTCGCCTGGAGCGATCTCGCAGGGCCGGGCTTCCCGCTCGATCGGGTCGAGTACGGCGCGGCGACCGATTTCAAGCTGGCCGTCCTCGGCCGCGCCTTCGAGCGGTTCGACGGCGTCGCGTCCGCCGACGATCGAGCCGACTTCGAGCGCTTCCGCGAGCAGGAGCGGGGCTGGCTCGACGACTACGCCCTCTTCATGGCCCTTCGCGAGGTCCACGGCGGCCGCGGCTGGTGGGATTGGGCGCCCGGCGTCGCCCTCCGCGAGCCCGAGGCCCTGGCGGCCGCCCATCGAGACCTCGACAAGCGGGTCCGTTTCCACCAGTTCGGCCAGTGGATCTTCGCGCGGCAGTGGGCGGCGGCCAGGCGCTACGCCAACGAGCGCGGGATTCGGGTAATCGGCGACATCCCGATCTTCGTCGCCCACGACAGCGTCGACGTCTGGGCCCACCGCGAACTCTTCCATCTCGACGCCGCCGGCCGGCCGACCGTCGTCGCCGGCGTCCCGCCAGACTACTTTAGCGTGACCGGCCAGCGCTGGGGCAACCCGCTCTACGACTGGGCGCGGATGGCCGAAGAGGGCTATCGCTGGTGGATCGAGCGCTTCCGGGCGACCCTCGGGCAGTTCGACGTCGTCCGCCTGGACCACTTCCGCGGTTTCCAGGCCTACTGGGAGGTGCCCGCCGAGCAAGAGACAGCGCTCCACGGCCGCTGGGTGGATGGGCCGCGCGAGGCCCTCTTCGACGCCGTCGCCGCCGAGCTGGGCCGGGTCCCGATGATCGTCGAGGACCTCGGCGAGATCACCCCCGACGTGATCGAGCTGCGCGACCGCCTCGGCTTCCCCGGGCTGAAGGTGCTCCAGTTCGCGTTCGCCGAGGACGCCCGAGCCGTCCCGACCGGCCGCAACGCCTACTTGCCGCACAACTACGAGCCGAACGCCGTCGTCTATACCGGCACCCATGATAACGACACCACCGTCGGCTGGTTCAGCGCCCTCGGCGATGACGAGCGGGCGGCCGGCCTCCGCTATGTGGGGACCGACGGCCGCGACATCGCCTGGGACCTGATCCGCCTGGCGTTCGCCTCGGTCGCCCAATGGGCGATCGTCCCCCTCCAGGACGTCCTCGGCCTCGGCTCCCAAGCGCGGATGAACGTCCCCGGCCGTCCCGACGGCAACTGGGCCTGGCGCTA
>JACCZL010000184.1 GCA_013695975.1 Chloroflexota bacterium | reverse complement strand
GGGCAAGCCCCGCCCCTACAGGTAACCACCGATGAACGATGCCCGCTGGTACAAGGGCGCAATCATCTATGGGCTGCACGTCAAGGCGTTCCTCGACAGCAACGCCGACGGGGTGGGCGACTTCCGCGGCCTGATCGACAAGCTCGACTACCTGACCGACCTCGGCGTCGACTGCGTCTACACCCGCGAGTACGACGACGAGCTCTTCCTGATCGTCAACAACCTCTCGCGCTTCGCCCAGCCGGTCGAGCTGGACCTCCGCCGCTACGACGGCCGCGTCCCCGTCGAGCTGTTCGGCGAGACGCGATTCCCGCCAATCGGCGAGCCTCCCTACTTCTTGACCCCCGGCCCCCACAGCTTCTACTGGTTCCGCCTCGAGCAGCCGGCCGGCTAACCCCCGGAGACCCGGATGCGGCCCACCGCCTTGGGTGATGGCGTGACGGCGTCGCGGGCGGCCCGTCGCGCAGCATGTGTATACTCGACGCAGCAGTACACATCGGAGGCCTCGGATGGCGGTCAGGGTGCGAAAACAGTTCTTGCTGGACCCCGAGCTGTTGCGGCGAGCCCGAGAAGGGCTCGGGGCCAAGACGGATACCGAAGCCGTGGAGCGAGCCTTGCGGTCGGTCGCGATCGACGCCGAGTTGAACGCGGCCCAGGCCGCCTTCATCAAAAATGAGGGGGAAATCGTCGACGTCTACGGTCGACTGGAGCCGTGAGCGGCGTCGTCTACGACAGCTCGCTCTACATCGCGGCCCTTCGTCTACGTCGCCCGGACCT
This sequence comes from Chloroflexota bacterium, assembly GCA_013695975.1. Lineage (GTDB taxonomy): Bacteria > Chloroflexota > UBA6077 > UBA6077 > JACCZL01 > JACCZL01. The sequence goes on along the minus strand of JACCZL010000184.1, from coordinate 3,023 downwards.
GCTCGATCTTTACCGCTACGGCGGCGGGCCACTGTACTTGTCGAGCGTCGTCGCCCAAGAGCTGTACGTCGGGGCCGGTCCTCGCGCCAAGCGCAGAGACCTCGACCAGCTCTGGCATCGCTTCGAAGGCGTCGGCCGCCTCCTCGTGCCGACCGCCAACGATTGGCGGGAGACCGGCCTGGTCCTTGCCCAGATCGGCGAACGGCTTGGCTACGATCGAGTCAGGGATGGACGCCTGACGAACGACGCGCTCCTGGCCCTCTCGGCCCGGCGACTCGGGCTGATCGTCGTGACGGCAAACGTCCGCGACTTCGACTTGCTGGGCCGCCACCGGTCATTCCGCTTGCTGCCGGTCGATCCACAGCGCACAGCGGAGCGGGCTCCGTGCTAGGGCGTGACGTGACCTCCCTCATCCATCGATGACCGAGCACGCGCGCCAACTGGCCCGCTTCCTCTCGGGGCAGCGCTGGTTCGGCGGCAAGGGTCGAGCGATCGCGTCTGTCGAGACCGTCGACCACGCCAGCCTGGACGAAGCGTCCGACACGCGGCTGGCGATCGTCGGCGTCGCCTACGCCGACGGGGACCGCGAGGCGTACTTCCTCCCGCTCGCAGCCGCGGGCGGCGCCGACGTCTACGATGCGCTCGACGGGCCAGATCCCGACTTCTGCCGGCCCCTCCTGGCCGCCATCCGCGGAGGAGCGCACCTCTCGACGGCGCGCGGCGGCCAGCTCCGGTTCGCGCCCGGCGTCCCGAGGTTCGGCGGTCGGGCCCCCGAGCCTCTGCCGGGCACCTTCGATGCCACCCGCGTCCGACGGATCGGGGCCGAACAGAGCAACACTTCAATCGTCTACAACGACGCGCTGATCCTCAAGATGTTCCGCCGGCTCCAAATCGGCGTCAATCCCGAAGTCGAGATGCTCCGCTTCCTGGCCGAGCATGGAAACTTCGATCGGATACCAACCCTGGAGGGATGGATCGAGTATCGCGCGCCCGACGGCGCCCAGACGTCGCTGGGCGTGCTCCAGAGGTTCGTCCCCAACCACGGCGACGGCTGGACCTGGATGCTGCGCGAGCTGGACTTGCTGCCGGGCCGGGGTGAGGGCTACTCCGAAGGCGGGGACATCGACGCCCACATGGGTGCCGTCACCGAGCTCGGACGGGTCACGGCCGGTTTGCATCTCGCGCTCGCCTCCTCGGACGGACCCGACTTCGCGCCCGAGCCGATCACCTCGGCGGATGTGCAGGCCTGGCACCTGGGCATCACCGTCCGTCTGGACCGGGTGCTCAGGCGTCTGAACCACGATCCGCATGCGCGGGCCAAGCCCGTTCAAGAGCTAACCAGCAATGTCCTGGCCGAGAAGCCGCGCCCGCGGGAGATGGTCGCCGGCCTCGACGCGCTGGCCGACGGCGGGACGGTCAAGACCCGTATCCACGGCGACTATCACCTCGGCCAGGTCCTCAAGACGGCCGACGGCTTCGTGGTCATCGACTTCGAGGGCGAGCCCCTCCGCCCACTCGCCGAGCGCCGCGCCCGCCACACCCCGCTCAAGGACGCCGCCGCCATGCTCCGCTCCTTCAGCTACGCCCGCCACGCCGCGATGCGAGTCGCGAGTGCGAGCGCCGAGCTCACGACTCGCGATTCGCCACTCGCGACCTGGGAGCGCCAGGCCCGTCGCGCCTTCCTCGATGCCTACGTCGGCACATGCCGCCAGGGCGGCGCGCACTTCCTGCCCCAGTCCGAGGATGCGCTCCGGCGCGTGCTCGTCGCCCTCGAGTTGGAGAAGTCCCTCTACGAGCTGGAGTACGAGCTCGACAATCGGCCAGATTGGCTCGCCATCCCGCTCGCCGCCCTCGCGGAGGCCGGGCTCTAGCGACCGGCTCCGGCACCGACCATCTCATCGTAGACCGCCTTGGGGATCACGATGCGATCAAACAGTCGGCCGAGGAGCTCCAATTGCCCGAGTCTGGCGTTTAGGTTGCCATCTCCGTTGCCATAGCCGCCTCCGCTCCTGACTCTATCAACACCCACAGCCTGTCAGCTACGGACTCTCCGATAGCTCGGCGTAGTCCTTGAGGCCGAAGCGCTGCTCGAGCTGCCAGACTTCGAGGAAGCCCATCAGGCGGTGGTAGTCGTCGAGGGTCACCATGCGGTTGTGGCGGGCTGCCGAGGTCCCGTCCTGCTTGAGGGTTGCCAGGACCTCGCGGATGGCGTGGACGGCCGCGAGCCAGGCGGTGGCCGGGAAGATCACCAGCTTGAAGCCGAGCTGCTCGAGCCGCTGGGCCGACAGCAGCGGGCTCCGACCGGACTCGACCATGTTGGCCATGACCGGAGCGTCGACCTCCTCGGCGACGCGGCGGAATTCCTCCTCACTCTCGGGCGACTCGACGAAGATCAGGTCGGCGCCGGCCTTCGCGTAGAGCTGGCCCCGGCGGATCGCCTCGTCCAGCCCCAGCGTCGTGCGGGCGTCGCAGCGGGCGATGATCAGGAAGTCGTCGCTCCGGCGGGCGTCGACCGCGGCCTCGATCTTGACCGCCATCTCCTCGGCCCCGATCACCTCGCGACCGAGGGTGTGGCCGCACTTCTTCGGGCTGACCTGGTCCTCGATGTGGAGGGCCGCGGCCCCGGCCTGCTCGTACTCGCGGACGGTCAGGCGGGCGTTCAGGGCGTTGCCGTAGCCCGTGTCGGCGTCGGCGATGACCGGGATCCGGACCGAGCGGGCCAGGTTGTGGACCCGCGTGACCATCTCGGTCAGCGTGGCGTAGCCGGCGTCCGGCAGGCCGAGGTGCGAGGCGGTGTGGCCGTTGCCACTGAGATAGACTGCCTCGAAGCCGGCCTCCTCGACGAGTTTGCCCGAGATCATGTCGAAGCAGCCTGGCGCGACCAGGATACTGTCCTGGCGCAGCCGGGCCCGTAAGCTGGTCGTCGCGGCCATCGCTCAACCCTCCAGCCGGCAGGATCGTGGGTGCATCATAGTTGGGCCGGACACGCCCGTGCCCTGGCGATACGCGGCGCGAGGGCGTAC
>JACCZL010000178.1 GCA_013695975.1 Chloroflexota bacterium | reverse complement strand
CCCCTCCCCCAACCCCCTCTCCGCGTCGGAGAGGGGGTTGGGGGAGGGGTTCGTTTCTAGGAGAGCAGCATGACCGCCGTCGAAACCGCGATCGATCCCATCGTCCTCGAGGTGCTCTGGAACCGCTTGCTCTCGGTCACCAACGAGCAGCAGGCAGCGCTCATGCGGACGGCGTTCAGCACGATCGTGCGCGAATCGCAGGACCTGGCCTGCGGAGTCTTCGACACGCGCGGCAACATGATCGCCCAATCCGAAACCGGCACGCCCGGCCACATCAACTCGATGGCGACCGGCATGCGCCACTTTCTGGCGGCTTATCCGAGCGGCGCCCTCGAGCCCGGCGACGTGCTCATCACCAACGATCCCTGGATGACGGCCGGCCAGATCAACGACCTGACCGTCGCCACGCCGATCTTTCGTCAGACGGAGGGTCGCGGCGACGAGATCGTGGCCTACTTCGCCAACACCTGCCACGCCGCCGACATCGGCGGCCGCCTGCTGTCGGCGGAGGCGCGCGAGGTCTACGAGGAGGGACTGTACATCCCGATCATGAAGCTCTTCATGCGCGGTGAGCGCAACGAGGAGCTGTTCAAGGTGATCCGCGGCAACGTCCGCTCGCCGAACGAGGTCGAGGGTGACCTGTACGCTCAGACATCCTGCAACGATGTCGGCGGCGCCCACCTGCTGAAGTTCATGGACGAGTTCGGCCTCGACAGCATCGATCCGCTGGCCGACGCGATCATCGCTCGCTCCGAAGGGGCGCTGCGCCAGGCCATCGCCGCCGTCCCAGACGGCGTGTACGAGAGCGAGCTCTGGAGCGACGGCTTCGAGGGCCCGATCGTGCTCAAAGCCAAGGTCATCGTCGACGGCGACAGCCTGACCGTCGACCACGCCGGCAGCTCGCCCCAGAGTCGCTACGGGATCAACTCGGTCCTCAACTACACCCACGCCTACACCAGCTTCGCCGTCAAGGCGGCGATCAGCCCGGAGGTCCCCCACAACGAGGGCTCGTTCCGCCCGGTCCACGTGCTCGCGCCGGAGGGCAGCGTCCTGAACCCCCGACACCCGGCCCCGGTCGCGGCCCGCCACATCATCGGCCACTTCCTGCCGCTCCTGATCTTCAAGGCGCTCGCCCCGGCGATGCCGGAGCGGCTGATGGCCGAGGGCGCTGGCCCAAGCTGGAACACCGTCTTCCGCGGCCGGCGGGCGAACGGCGAGCCGTGGGTCTTCACCCTCTTCCAGTGCGGGGGGACCGGCGCTCGGCCCAACAAGGATGGCCTGAACAACGTCGGCTTCCCGACCGGCCTGGCCGGCGTCCCGGCCGAGATGATCGAGAATCTGACCTCGTTGATGATGACCCGCCGCGAGATTCGGCCCGACTCGGGCGGTCCTGGCCGCTACCGCGGCGGCCTCGGCCAGATCACGTCGATGCGGAGCGTCGTCGACGATCATTGGACGATGAGCGGGATGTACGACCGCACGAAGTACGCCGCCGAGGGTGTGCTCGGCGGCCAGCCCGGTGGGAAGGGCGACTTCTTCTTGAGCACCGGCGAGCGCCCGAACCCGAAAACGCAGATCCTACTCGATCCGACCACCGAGGCGACGGCGGTCCTACCGGGCGGCGGCGGCTACTTTAGCCCCTTCGAGCGCCACCCAGAGAAGGTCCTCGAAGACGTCGTCTACGGCTACGTCTCGCTCGAGGCCGCCGAGCGCGACTACGGCGTCAAGGTGATCTGCTCGCGCCGCCCTGACGAGCGCATCAGCATCCCCGAGCATTACAGGATCGACTGGGACGCCACCCGCGAGCTGCGGGAAGCTGCCGGCGGGTAGGAGTGTAGCGACTCAACTGGTGAGTCAGCCGAATTCGGATGGTGCGCCGAGGGACCCAGCGTGTGGTGTTCGGGCTTGAGAGTACTGGCCTCGGCCGTCAGACCCGGAGCAGGCTCTCCAAGACGGGGCGGTTCTGCGCGACTAGCTTCAGCAGCTCACAGTAGCGAGCCCGTTGTGTTGCTGTGAGATCAAGACTAGCGATGCCCCGCATCCGCTCGAGACGCTCCTCAGTCAGCGTCCACTCCAACTGGAAGTCCTCTTTCTCGGCGGCATCGAGCGTGGGCCATTGGTGGGCGAGCTCGGTTACGTCCTGCCATTCGTCGAACAGCGTGCTGAGCAGAAAATCGATCTCGGCGGCCGTGGAGCGGACTACTTGAGCCATCGGGCGTCCCCCGGAATCCCTACCTTGTCCATGGCGGAGAACTGGTAACCGGTTCTGATTGCACGCCTCTCCCACGAATATACGACGAGGAGGTTGGGCAACGCCAGCTCACCCCGGCGGCCGACCGGCACTGCCAGATCGGTGTCGGCGATCACGCCCGCATGATGTTCACCGTGTCGGGCGTAGATCAGGAGATGGGCATCGGGTTGTCGGACGGCACGGCGCAGATCCTCCAGGTAGTCGGCCATTGTCGTGTCCTCTGCCCACTGACGGTCATAGCGGACCCGCTTGACGAGATGAACGAAAGCAGACTGATCCCGTCTCTGGAGCGTCCGCCCGCCGTAGGGCTGGCCACGCAGATACCCCGGAACCCGGACCAATCGCACATCGAGTGGCGCCGTGGCCATGCGGCTCAGGATCCGCCCAACCTCGGCGGGTGTGGCCTCGTGCCCGGAACGTAGCAGCTCGCTGATGAGATGGTCTTCGCCCACCACCAACGCCCTCAATCGGCCCGCGACCCGACCTGAGTCTCCTCGCCGCCGCCCCAGGTGACCACCTTACCCGTGACGAGTTCCATCGTCGCTACTGCGAGCGGCCGGACATCCGGAAGGCGGAGCTGGTCGAGGGGGTCGTCTACGTGGCTTCACCAGTCCGCGTCATCCACGGC
>JACCZL010000172.1 GCA_013695975.1 Chloroflexota bacterium | reverse complement strand
TCCTTCCGGGTCCTCTGGCAGATCCTGGTCCCGCTGTGCCTGCCGGCGATCACTACGGTGGCGATCTTCTCGTTCCTCCAGCACTGGAACGAGTTCATCCAGCCGCTGATCTTCCTGAACAGTCCGGGGAACTTCACGGTTTCGCTCGGGCTGCGCTTCTTCCAGACCACGCCCGCCGATCCCGGCGAGCCGAAGGAGCACCTGCTGATGGCCGCCGCGGTAATCGCGTCGATCCCCTGCATCCTGCTCTTCTTCGCCGCCCAACGCTTCTTCGTGCGGGGGATCGTCATGTCCGGCATCAAGGGCTGAGGCTGAACAGATGCTCGCGGCGCGTGGCCGCCGGTCTCGACGATCTCACACTTCGCCATCTCGGTCGCGTCCGATACACTGTGAGCGATCACGGATGCCGGAGCCCCAACATGGCGATGCCCACCACCACTCGCCCGAGCTTGGATTCGGGCGATCGGCTCACGCGGGAGGAGTTTCACCGCCGCTACTGCGCCCGGCCGGATATCAAAAAAGCCGAGCTGGTCGAAGGAGTCGTCTACGTGGCCTCACCCGTCCGAGTCACCCACGGTCGGCCGCACGCCCTCGTACTGGCCTGGCTGGGCTTCTACCAGGCGAAGACGCCCGGTGTGGATTTCGCCGATAACATCACCGTTTGGCCCGACGCCAAGAACGAGGTCCAGCCCGACGCCTGCCTCTGGCGCGAGGAGCCGGGCGGGCCGCGCGTGAGTCAGGACGGCTACCTCGAAGGCACGCCCCAGCTCGTCGTCGAGGTCGCCGCCAGCAGCGCCTCCTACGACCTGCACGACAAGAAGGAGGCGTATCGGCGCAGTGGGGTCCGCGAGTACGTCGTCTGGCGGGTGCTCGACGGCGCGATCGACTGGTTCCGACTGCAAGGGGGCGAGTACGTCCGGCTCGACCCAGATGCGCGGGGCGTGATCGAGAGTGCGGTCTTTCCTGGCCTGCGACTGGATATCGGCAAGATGCTGGCAGGGGACCTGGCCGCGGTCCTGGCCGAGCTGGAGCCGCGGCCGCCCGGCTGACCAGGCCGCGAGGTTGGTGTTGGGTGAAGATCACCAAGGTCGAGACGTTCTTGGTCGGGCTGCCGCACCGCAACTTCCTGTTCGTGAAGGTCCAGACCGACGAGGGGATCGACGGGATCGGGGAGGCTTACTCGTGCGGGCCGGATGACGCGACCGTCGCGGTGATCCGGGATTTCGAGTCGTGGCTGGTCGGGCGGGACCCGCGGGACGTCGAGGCGCTCTGGCACTTGATGTACGCGGGCTCGCGTTTTCCGGGCGGGGCGATCCTCAACGCGGCGATCAGCGGCATCGAGCACGCCCTCTGGGACATCGCGGGTAAGGCGCTGGGGACGCCGGTCTACCGACTGCTCGGCGGCAAGGTCCGCGAGCGGATCAGGGTCTACCAGGCGCCGCGCGGGGCGACGTCGGAGGCGCTGGCCGAGGACGCGGTGGCCCTGGTCGAGCGTTACGGCTACACCGCGCTCAAGATCAGCCCGCAGCCGCCCGGCTTCGAGAAGCTGGCGTGGAGTGCGCTGGTCCGCGAGGCCGTGGCGCGGATGGAGGCCGTCCGACGGGCCGTCGGCGAGGACGTCGACATCGGGGTCGATCCACACGCCAGGATCTTCGAGCCGGCCCGAGCGCTCGAGATGGCCGAGGCCTTGCAGCCCTATCGGCCGCTCTTCTTCGAGGAGCCGCTGCGGCCGGAGAACGTCGACGCCCTGGCCTACGTCCGTGCGCGCAGCCCGATCCCGATCGCCACGGGCGAGATGCTCTACACGAAGTTTCAGTTCAGGGAGCTGCTCGAGAAAAGGGCGGCGGACGTGGTTCAGCCGGACGTTTGCGTCGCCGGCGGGATCCTCGAGTGCAAGAAGATCGCGGCCATGGCCGAGGCCCACTACGTCACGGTCGCCCCGCACAACCCGATGGGGCCGGTCGCCACCGCGGTGAACGTCCACCTCGCCGCTTCGACCCCCAACTTCCTGGTCCTCGAGTACACCGCCGACGACCAGCCACCCCGCCGCGACCTCCGCGTCGAGCCGCTCCGCGTCAAAGACGGCTACATCGACGTCCTTGACAGGCCCGGCCTGGGCGTCGAGCTGGACGAGGCCGCCTTCGAGCACTATCCGCCGGTGCGGTGGCATCGACCCTTCCCGATCCAGCCGGACGGGTCGATGGGATTCTACTAAGCCGCCGGCCGATGCGGGGCCGACCTCGCGACCAGGACTCCCGGATCGAGACAGACACCACTGGCCGTGGCGGTATCGCTTAGCTCGGGTGGAGTTGCGGGGGGTCAGCCGCTGCGCAGATGTATGATGTCGAGGCCGGGGGCCGGGCGTGGAGATGACGATGGGCGTGCAGCTCGAGGCGATCAAGTTCAACCACGATTCGGCGTCGGCGACCCATGACGCCCTGAACGTCCGACGGAATGCCACCCAGTTCGTCACCGTCCCGGAGTGGCAGCGCGGCTCAGCATCAATCCAGAGGATTCGCCGGTCGCCTACGCCCTGGCCGAGACAAAGGGAAACACGATCACGATCCAGGCGCAATTCCGGCGTCTGGATCCGCGGCTCCGAGCCGTCGAGATCCGCGCCGTAGACCCGATCGTGCCGAGTGGCAATAGTGGCTGCCTCGGGTGGCTCTGGCGGCTGATCTTCGCCATCCTGCGGCTCCTCTTCGGAAACGTGCTGGGAGAGGTGAAGGCAAGGCGTGTCGTTTTCCCGGCGAGCGGGCTGACGTCGCTCGAGACCTTTCAGCTCCGGCGTGTGCGGCTGTGGCGTGCCGGCGTCGGGGTCCGCGCGACCACCTGGCGATGGCAGTACCGCCGCCGCCGCAAGCATCCGTGGACCGACTTCGCGACGAGCGAGCACCGGATCTACAGCGTGCTGGAAACGCCGAAGGCGCCCTGGCAGCAGACGCCCCACGCGGCGAGCAACACCCAGCTCCCGTGGACCGAGGTGCTCGACTACGCCTGCCGATGGGCTGTCCTGACGAAGCACCGGGATGACGCGGCTGCGCGCGTGACCCGCGAGGTGTACAACCTCGGCCCAGGCACGGTGGTGTACGACTGTCCCGGCGGCGGCTCCACTCGCTATGCGCTGGGGCAGTTCAACTGCACAGCCTTCCTCGAGCGGCTGCGCGGCGGGATCGGCAACGGGGTCTACGTCAACTGCACGGACTGTGCGACGTTCGTTTCCACGTTCGCCAACATCCTGGGGTGCGATCTCTGGCAGTCCCGCATGGGCTGGGGCTTCGACCTCAACTCGATCCTGGCGATCGGGTCGAGTACGTGGCAGACGGCCTGCGGCTGGGGTGGCTTCTCGTACCACGAGGTGGCCTGGAAAGGCGCCTGCAACGCCAATGAGGAAGTCTACGACGCCTGTCTTCTGGTGGACGGCGACGCCGACCCGACGGCGGCTCCGCACACCCCGCTCCTGCCAGTCAACCTCCGCTTCGGCAACCCGGGTGACGGCGTGTACCGTGATCGATTGGCAACGCCGGCAGGCCGGCCGGCGTGCGCGCCGCAACCGACGACTCGCCAGCGCAGGACGATGAACTGATCGTCGCGCGACAGGAGGCATCACCCATGGCCACTGAGATGCTGGACGAGTTGAAGCGCCGGTATGCCTATGAGGCCTGGCAGGGGACTAACAGGCTGCCGGAGAACCTCTTCATCCAAGGGCTCTTCCTGACCGGGGACGAGCTGCCCGGCTGGCGAGCCCACCGAATTCAGGATGTCCTGGCAGCCGGATGGCCGCGGATGATCCAGTCGATCTGGGTCCCGACTCGGTCGGCAAGCGACGCGCTGTGCGACCTGGTGGTCTTCGAATGCGGATCACGGGCCGAGGCCCACGGGGTGCTGGTGCGGGTGCTGGGGGAATTCCAGTCGCCGCGGGTCCGAGCCCGGTCCGAGGCGTCGATCGGGGACGTGGCGTTTGGCGCGCAGGGCGACGGGGCCATCGCGTTCGCCCGTGCCAATCTCGTGGTCCTGGCGCGGGACGCCGGGCGGGCGAAGGCGCCGATCGCCGAGATCGCAGAAGCCTTCGACGGCGACGTCGTTCGCAAACCCACGCTGGAGGGCGTCACGGTCGTCCCAGAGATCCGCCGGTTCGAGCTGCCGGCCGGGGAGATACATGTGGGTGGCCGTGTCGTGCTCGAGGTGGAAGCCGCCGACCCGCTGGGTCGACCGCTCTGGCACAAGTTCTTTTCCTCACCGGGGCAAGTGCGCCAAGAGGACGACCGCCTCGTGTACGAGACGGAGTCGGCGGGGCCCCAGGAGATCACCGTCTACGCGATCAATGGCAATCGCGGCGCGGCAAGCCAGCAGGCGCAGCTCACGGCGGTTCAGGGCGTGAAGTAGTACTCGAGCTGGATATTGTCCGGGTCGCGGAAGACGACGAGCAGGGAGTCGGGGATGCGGCCTGGCTTGACCTCGCTGTGGGCGATCCCGTGGGCGTCGAGGTGCTCGGCGGCCTTGTGGACGTCGTCGGCGCTGGCGACGCGGAAGCCGACGTGGTCCAAGCCGACGCGGGCCTCGTCGAAGCGCTCCTCCTCGGGCGAGAGCTCGTGCCAGGGCGTGTTCAGCCCCAGCCCGACCGTCCCGTCGTGGAGGAACACCGAGTTGGGGCCGAAGCGAATCCTCAGCTCGAAGCCGAGCACGTCGGTGTAGAACGCGATCGACCGATCGAGGTCGCTGACCGTGAATCGCAGATGATGCACGCCGAGAGTCGTCGGGCCAGCCATGCTTACCCCCTGTCCGTAGCTTCTCGTGCTGAAGCGCTCGAGGAGTGTAGCTCGGCGAGGCGTGCGCGGACGAATGCTCGGACGTGGCGGGCCAGCTCGTGGGCGCGGGCGGAGTCGTGGTGGTCGTGCGCCTCGGACGGGACGCCGCCGGGGAGGGCGGAGGGGTAGCGGGCGCCAAGGTGGTGCTTGTCGAGGAGGACGGCGACCGACTTGACGAGGTCGAACGACGGGTCGAGGGCCATCGCGTCCTCGCAGAGGTCGGCCAGGGCGTGGCCCCAGACCCTCTCGGCACCGCGCGCGAGCAGGTAGGCGGTGACGGCCTTCTCGGCCGCCTGGTGGCAGAGGAAGCAGGCCAGGGCGTGGCGGCCGGCCACGGCGACGAATTCGGCGTCGGCGAGATCGTAATCGGCCTGCGTGAGCCAGGGGCCGGCGACGCGATCGGCCGTCGCGGCGGCGTCCTCAGCCAATCACGGCCTCGCCGATGCGCTGGGCTTCGCGGAGCAGCGGGTCGACGTCTGCGAGCGCCTCGAGCTCCTCCGGCGTGTAGACGAGGAAGCGGGTACCGACACGCGGGCGCAGATGGTTGACCCAGAAGTCGGCGCGGCGGTGAAACGGCTCGTCGGTCGGCTGGACGACCAGCAGCTCCAGCTCGGTTTCAGGGTCGACGCTGCCGAGCGGCAGAGCGCCGACGAGGTAGGCGCGCAGGGCCCCGAGCCGCGGCAGCTCGGCCGCGATCCGCCGCAGCTCCGCCTCCAGCAGTTGGCGGCGCTGCCCAGAGAAGCCGAACATCATGGGCATGCGAGTCTCGTCTACACCGTATACAGCGTCGGCGCCGCTTGCTCGGGCCAGATTTCTTCCGGGGTGAGGGGGTAGGCTTCTTTCTTGTAGACCTGGATGCGGTGGCTGCCGAAGTCGGGGACGTACATGCGGCCTTCGGCGTCGAGGCGGACAGCGGCGGGGCCGCGGAAGCGCTTCTGCTGCTCGAGGGTGTTCATCTCACGCATGCGGAGGACCTTCGGGTTGGCAAGGACGTAGGTGCGGCCGCTCTTCGAGAGGGTCGCGTCGCCGATGAACTGCTCGACGTAGCGGCCGGTGCGATCGAAGAGCTGGACCCGGTTGTTGCCGCGGTCGGCGACGTAGATGTCGCCGTCGCCGTCGACAGTGAGGCCGGCCGGACGGTTGAATTCGCCATCGCCGCTCCCGGTGCGGCCGAACTGCACCAGGAAGCGACCGTCAGGGGAAAACTTCTGCACGCGGTCGTTACGCCAGTCGGCGACGTAGACGTCGCCGGCGCGGTCCACCGCGATGCCCCAGGGCATGTCGAATTCGCCGTCGCCGCTGCCGTGGCGGCCGAACGTCAAGAGGAAGCGGCCGTCCCTGGTGAACTGCTGGACGCGGTGGTTCATCGTGTCGGCCACCCAGACGTTCTCGTCGGCGTCGAAGGTGATGCCGGACGGGCGATTAAGCTGACCGGGCTCGGCGCCGTGGCTGCCCCAGTGACCGATGAACGTCCCGTCGCGCCTGAAGGCCGAGATCCGATGGAGCCCTTCATCGGAGACGTAGAGGTTCTCGCCGCCGTCGCGGATCAGCGTGACCGGCCAGACCAACTGGCCCTCACCGGTGCCGCTCTTGCCGATCGTCCCGAGGTCTTCGTCGTCCCAATTGATCTTGCGGATGGCGTTGCCGGCGGGGCCGTCGTCGCGGCAGAGGACGTAGAGGCGATCCTCGTCGCCGATGGCGATGTCCATGCAATAGGTGGTGACGCGGCGCATACCAAGGGTGGCGTAGTAGGGGAAGCCGGCCCGCAGCAGGGCGTGGGGGGCGGCACCGTTGGTGTGCGCCTGGGGCACCACGTCGTCGGGTGTCGTGCCGATCGGCCCGGTCAGGTTTTCGGTGGGTGCATTCGTCGTCGTCACGTGGTCCCCCGATATGACTGGCTGGCCGTCGGTTTGAACGGCTGGATCTGCTCGTAGGCGCCGCCGACGATCGGGACCGAGTCGAGGCCGAGCCACTGTTCGAGGAGGGTACCGTAGATGCCGCGGAAGTCGATCGTATGTTCGAGGTCCTCGCCGTAGAGCCAGTCGGCGGGGGCTAGCGAGGGGTATTCGGCGTAGAGGCCGCCCGCGACGCGGTCGCCGACGAGCAGCGCCCCGCCGCCGGAGCCGTGGTCGGTGCCGCTCCCGTTGTCTTTGATGCGACGGCCAAACTCGGTGAAGACCAGGACAGTCACGTTGTCGGCGGCGGCGTGCTCGCGGAGGTCTTGCATAAAAGCGGTCAGGCCGCCAGAGAGCTCGCCGAGCAGGCGGGCGTGGGTGGGGACTTCCTGGGCGTGGTGGTCGTAGCCGCCGTGCTGGGTGTAGAAGACGCGCGTCCCGAGCCCGGCCGTGTGGACCCGCACGACGTCGCGGAGGGCTCGGGCGATCGGGTTGTCGGCGTACTGGACGGTCGAGGTGTAGCGGGCGGGGGCCGCCTTGAGCAGATCGGCCCCGGTCAGTACGCCCTGGCCGGTCTGGCTCAGGTAGTCCATGACCAGGCCGGTGCCGACGGCTGGAGTGTACATCCGCTTGAAGATCTCGAGGTCCTGCTGGCGCTGCTGGGCGACCTCGACGCCGTTCATCAGGCCGTAGTTGTCGAGGTTGTCAACTGAGGTGGCCGTGACGCCCGGCGCGGCCATCGCACGGGGCAGGCCGCGGCCGAAGCTGACTCCGGTGAGCGGGTTGGTCCCCTCAGGGTCGAGCTCGCGGACCACCTTGGCGAGCCAGCCTTCGGTCGCGATCTCGTTCGGCTCGCAGGTATGCCAGATATCCATCGCGCGGAAGTGGGAGCGGCTCGAATTCTCGTAGCCGATCCCCTGGACGA
>JACCZL010000159.1 GCA_013695975.1 Chloroflexota bacterium | reverse complement strand
GATGTGCCCGCTGGCCGCCAGCACGTAGCGCGTCTTCCCATTCGCAAGTCGGCTGATCTGCCAGGCGCCCTGCCAGGGGACGATGTGGTCCTGCTCCGCGCCGACCACGTAGAGGTCCTGCCGAATCCGCCCCAGGTCGATCGGTACACCCTTCACGACCACCTGGCCTGGTTTGATCAGGTTGTTCTCCAGGTAGGTGTTGCGGAGGTAAAACGAGTGGGCGGTGCGGGCCATCCGCGTGCCGTCGGCGTTCCAGTAGAGCAAGTCAAAGGCCGGCGGGTCCTTGCCGAGCAGGTAGTTGTTGACGACGTTGCTCCAGATCAGGTCGTTCGCTCGCAGCATGTTGAACATCGTGGCCATCTGTCGGCTGTCCAGGTAGCCCCGTTCCATCATCTGCTCTTCGATGTAGGTCACCTGGGGCTCGTCGATGAACACCGCCGCGTCGCCGACCTCGCTAAAGTCCTGCAGCGCCACGAAGAAGATGCCGGCGTTGACCGACTCGTCGCCCTGCGCCGCCAGGTACGGGAGCGCCATCGACAGTAGCGTCCCGCCGATGCAGTAGCCGACCGCGTTGACCTTCGGCGACCCGGTGATCTCCTTGATCGCCTCGATCGCGGCCAGCGGACCCAGCTCCAGGTAATTGTCGAACGTCGTGTCCTCCATCGACTGGTCGGGGTTCTTCCAACTGATCACGAAGACGGTGAACCCCTGCTCGACCAGGTAGCGGATCAGGCTGTTCTGGGGCTGCATGTCCAGGATGTAGTACTTGTTGATCCAGGGCGGGATGAAGAGCAGCGGGATCGCGTGGACCTGCTCGGTCGTCGGCGCGTATTGGATCAGCTCGACCAGCTCGTTGCGGAGGACCACCTGGCCGGGCGTCAGCGCCAGGTTGCGGCCCGGCTCGAAGGCGTCGGTGTCGGTCATCGTGACCTGCCCGGCCTGGACGTCGCGCAGGAGGTTCTGGATCCCCTTGGTCAGGCTCTGGCCACCGCTCTCGATCGCCTCGTGGACCACCTGCGGATTGGTGAAGGTGAAGTTGCTGGGGCTAATCGCGTCCAGGAACTGGCGCAAGTAGAACTGGAGCCGGCGCTGCTGCTGCTGGTCCAACCCCTCGACCTCCGCGGCCGTCTTGAGCAGGCTCGTCGCGGCCAGCAGGTAGCTCTGCTTGAGGGCATCGAAGACCGCGTTCCGCTGCCAGTCTGGCCCGCTGAAGCGGCGGTCGCCCTTCTCCGGCGCAGCCACCGGCGCGGCCTCCGGCTGGGCCCCAGACACTTTGAGCGCGCTCGACGTCATGAGCTGGGTGTACTGCTGAACAAACTCCGTGTAGCCGGCCCAGGCTCGATCGGGGTGGCGGATCGCGTCGAGCCAGAGCTGCTGGAAGGCGCGGCTCACCTCACCGGGATCGATCGGCAAGATTCGGGTGAACGGGTTGGCGTGCCAGAGCTGATTGAGCAGGGCGCCCCAGGGATCGCGTCCGTCGTTCCCGGGTTCCGGCCGTGCTTCCGAGCTGCCTACCCTCGGGCCCGCGTTTGGGGCTTTCAGGACGCTCTCGATAAATGTGTTCCAGGCCTGGAGCGGACTCTCAGCGTCTGAGAACGCAGCAGCCTTGTCCGTCGCGGACGTCTTGGCCATCCTGGTGACTCCTTCTCGCGCGGCGCACGCCGAGGCGAACCTGACTCCCTCGCCCCGCGGCATCCCAACCGGTGTATTGTAGACGGGGCGACCGGTTGGCCTGGAATCCGGGATGGAGCAGTACCTCCAGAGCGGCCCCCCGCTCGCCGTGCGCCAGGCCCTCCAGGCCTTCGCCAATCCGACGCAGACGATGGGCGTCACCCCCGGCACGAGCACCGTCGACCCGTTCACCCGCTTCTGGAAGCTCTGGGCGGCGACCCTTCGCACCAACGAGCCTCAGCCCAACCCGCGGGGCGACGACCGCGAAGGCTCGGCCTGAAGCCCGGCGGCCGAGCCGGTAACCAGGCTTCCCATCAGCGCCATGGATCAGCGCCCCAGCACGATGTCGACGCCAGCCAGGATAAGCTGGAGTTGCCGGTCGGGAAGCTGCCCGACCACCTCCGAGAGCAACGCCCGGTCGATGGTCACGATCTGTGAGACATTCGCGACGGAGTCCCGCGGTAAGCCCGTGGTCCGCGCGTGCAGCAGCACGTTCCCGGGCGCATCGGCCCAGCGCAAGTTGCTCGTGAGCGGGACGCAAACCACCGTCGCGATGCGGCTGCGATTGAAGGCATCGCCCTGGACGATGACGACGGGCCGCCGAAATCCGGGGCCCGACCCATCCGGGTCGGGGAGATCAGCCCAGCAGACCTGCCCCTGGGCAACTACCACTCCACACGCTTGAGCAGCCGCCTTCCCGCGGCCGAGACGATTGGATCCGCTCGCGAATCCACCGTCTCGGAGACTCGATTCAGCACGTCGGTCACCGTGTCTGGATCGTGCCGCGCCAGATACTCTCTGACCGCGTCGGTGTAAAGCTGGCTTCGAGATTTCTGCAAGCGGCGCGTCAGTCGCTCCGCCTCGGTGAAGACGTCATTCGGGATCGAGATCGCGGTTTTCATACCCAGAGTATAACCCTCGCGTGGTGTGGGGGCGACCGCATAGCGCACCCTGGGCTCGGTCCGTCAGCGCCGAGTCCAGTCCTACCTCGACGAAGCGCTGTCGCGTGCGCGCCGCTGCATCGATTTGCAGTAGGTCGCTGGGATCAGCGTGGCGCACCACTAAATCGGCGTTCCGGGCGGCAGGCGATCCCCAGTAGCGCCCTTCGATCAGTGGACCGCTATTCGAACGGTATTGTGGCTAACGCCCGGCCACCGCGAGCGGCCGCTCCTCGCGCGGCCGCGCCGCGTAGAGGCCGGCCTTGCTGTGAGAAAGGCTCAGGTCGACCAGCGTCTCGGCCAGCTTGAGCGCCGCCGCGTTCGGGTCGACGATCGGCACCCCTAGTGCCCGCTGGACCCGTGGCGCCAGGTCGCCCAACCCGGCGCAACCCAGGATCAGCGCCTCGGCCCCGTCCTCCTCGACGGCGCGGCGCCCCACCTCGATCAAGCGCTGCACCACCCGCTCGCGGTCGGCGACCGTGTCGAGGACCGGCAGGTCGAGGACCGGGCAGGAAACCAGCCGCCGCTCCAGCCCGGCCACGAGCGCCGCCCGCTCACGGACGGGCGCCCGATGCTTCAAGGTCGTCAGGATCGAGAAGCGATACGCGATCTGGGCCGCCAGGTGCATCGCCGCCTCCTGGATCCCGACGACCGGCACGCAAGTTAGTTCGCGCGCCGCGTCGAGCCCCGGATCCGAGAAGCAGGCGATCACCACCGCGTCGACCACACGCCCCTCCGCTTCGCGCACCAGCTCCAGCATCGGCGGGATCGCCATCGCCTCGTCCAGCGCCGACTCGATGGCCGGCGGCGCCCCGACCGGATTGCTCACCTCGAGGACGACGTCCGGCCGCGCCACAAGCCTGAGCTGGTCGCGGATCACGTCGCTCATCTCGACACTCGCGTTCGGGTTGATCACCAGGATGCGCATCGTCTTCATCCTCTCGCGCGAGCAGTCTACCCGAACGCGTCGATTGTCCGCTCTAGCGTACCGAGCCAGTCGCCGTCCACGGCCCGCGCCGAGACGATCGGCAGGTCCAAGCCGGCCGCGCGGAAACGCTCGAAGCCGGCCCGGCAGCGCTCGGCCGAGCCGTGGACCCCGACGCGGTCGACCAACTCGTCGGGGACTTGGGCCGTGGCCGCCGCTCGGTCGCCGCGCGCCCAGGCTGCCTGCACGGCGTCCACCATCGTCCCGTAGCCCAGCCCGCGG
>JACCZL010000127.1 GCA_013695975.1 Chloroflexota bacterium | reverse complement strand
TCGTCCGGGTCCCGTTCGGCCCGTCGTCGATTCGCGCGCTGCTCGTCGGTCAGGTCGTCCTCGTTCTCGTCCAGGAACTCCCGTCGCGCGGCGGTCTCGGCCTCGAACAGCCCGTTGAAGTCGAGCGAGGAAACGGCGAACGGCTCCGGCCCGGCCACCACCCGCCCGCCTTCGATCTCGACGGCGTAGGCCCCCGGCCCGACCAGGACGCCGTTGAAGAGGACCAAGCCCTCCTTGACGACTAGGACGACGATCGGCGGGTTGACCAGCACGAAGAACTCGGTCCCGCGGACCAGCGCCACGGCACCGCCGGCGTCGACGCGGTACGACGAGCCCGGGTCCGAGAAGGTCGCGACGCGGTGGACAGCGGCGCCGAAGACCTGCTTGAGCGAGACGTCGATGCGGTCGCCCTGGCGGCTGACCCGCTCGACGACGAGGATCGTCTCCTCCCCCAGCTCGATCTCGGTCCCGACGAAGAAGGTGATCAGGGCGCCCGTCTGGCTGACGGTGCGGATCTCGTCGCCGGCGGAGACGACCGTTCCGCTCGGGGCCGGCTGGATCGCCGAGCCGTCTGGCCGAATGATGGCCACCTGACCACGCAGGACGGTGAGGGTGGCCCCGTCCTGGACCTGAGACACGGCCGGCGTGACCACGCTGGCGACGGCCAGGAGCAAAGCGAGAAGGCCGGCAGCTCTGAAGCGCACTGACATGTTGCTCCCCCGCGACGCGTCGAAAGTCTCGTCTGGAGCCATGATGCGCCCATTTCGTGTCACTTGTCAAGGGTCGCCCACGCCCGATCGCGCTGCCGGCTTTCCGAGCCGGGTGGTAGAATCCGCCTCGCTGGCGGTGCGGCGATGCGGACGTCCCTTACACTCCCCCTTCCCCACGTCCAGGCGCGCCGCGCCAGTACGCTGGCCGAGGTCGCCGCCCTGGTGGCGCTGTTGGCTGCCGCTGTCCCGATGCGGCTGGTCAACCTCGACGCGGCCGCCAGCAGGTTCGACGAAGGGATTCGTGGCGGGCAGCTCCTGCTGATGGCGCACGGCTTTCGGCCGTTCCGCGATATCTTCGCCTCGCAGGGGCCGCTCTCGCTAGAAGTGTTCTACCCCACGTTCATCCTGTTCGGGCAGACGCTCGAAGCCGCCCGCCTGGCCCCTGCCCTTCTCTCGCTGGTCGGGTTAGTCCTGGTGGCCTGGACGGCTCGCCTGGTCGGCGGTGCTCTCGCCGCGACGTGCGCCGCGATCATCCTCCTGCTGAGCCCGACCTACCTCAAGAACTCGCGGCTGGCGCTGGTCGAGATACCGGCCATCGTGCCTGCCATCGCGGCGATCGGGGCCGCGATGGTTTACCAGCAAGGTGGCGGCCGTCGCTGGCTGGTGGCCTCGGGCGCCCTGTTCGGGCTGGCGCTGCTGGTCAAGCCGATCGTCCTGCCGGCCGCGGTCCCAATCGGGCTACTGATCCTGACGCGGGGGCACGGCTGGCTTCGAGCGGGACTCCTCTTCGGCGGTGTCTGCGCGGCTGTGATTGCCGCCGTTGTGGCGCTCGTTGGCCCGGTCGAAGTCTACGACCAGATGGTGCGGTTTCGGGCCGCGTCACGCCAGGCCGAGGGCTGGAGTCTCAAGGAGAACTGGGCGGCGATGGTTGGCGAGCTGGCCGACGAGCAGCTCCCGCTCTACGTCGCGGCGACCCTCTCCGGCCTCCTGCTCCTGCTCGCCCGCCCACGGGTCGGGCTGGCCCTGGTCGCCTGGCCAATCGCGACCTTCGGCCTCCTGATGGTCTACTCCCCTCTCCAGTTCAAGCATGCCGTCATCATGCTGCCGCCGCTCGCCCTGCTGGTCGGTGCCGGCGCCGGGGAATGCTGGAGTCGGGCCAGGAATCGAGAGCGGCGAACAGCCCGGCGAACCTTACACCCCCCCGCGCAAATTGATCAAAATGCGCAAAATTCGAGCGAGAGGAGGATCCAAGGCACCTCCTGGCTCTTTCTCGCCGTGGCGCTCGGGTACGCGCTCAGCCTTCCGGCGATCCTTCGCCTCGACCAGCGGATCGTGGCGGGCCTGACCGAGAACCGGCCAGAGAGCTATGGCGACGAGATCGGGCTGGTGCAAACGCTGAGCGGGCCGGGCGACTTCGTCCTGGTCGACGAGCCGTCGGTGGCCTTCGCGGCTCGCCGGCTGGTCCCGCCGAGCCTGGTCGACACTTCGGCCCTGCGGGTTCGTTCTCGATCGCTCGGGGCGAACGACGTGATCGGCGCGGTCGAGCAGTATGACGTTCGGCTCCTGTTCCTGTTCAGCGACGGCCTGCGGAGCATCCGTCGGTTCGGGGAGTGGGTCGACGAACGGTACGTGCCGATCACGATCAACGAGCGCCGCAACGGCAAGGATCGGGCCCTCTACCTCCGCCGGGACGCCGACCTCGAGGGCGCTCGAGCGGCCTTGGAGCGGACGCTGGTGACGGACAGCGCGGCGACCTTCGGCGGCCAGCTCCGTCTCCTCGGACACGCCCTCGAGCGGGGTGACGTCCGTCCCGGCGGGAGCCTGGAGGTGACGCTCGGCTGGCAGAGCCTCGGGCCGATCGCGGCGGATTACCACGTGCTGACGGTGCTCCGCGACGCGGGCGGCCAAGTCGTCGAGCAGAACGAGCGAGGTCTCGGCGGCGGGAGCGCCGGCACCGCCGCTTGGGAGGCGGGACGTTGGGTGTTCCGCGGTTCGACGCTCGCCCTGCGCGGGGTCGAACCTGGCGAGTACCGCCTCGCGGTCAGCCTGTATGACTCGCGTGCCCGGCAGATGCTCCCGCTCGACGGCGCCAGCGTGACCGAAGCGCCCCTCGCGACGGTCCGGGTCCGCGCCTGATGCAGACCGACTTTCGCGTCCCCAGCTCGACCTTCCGGGTGTTCACGTCGCGCGGCACGCTCAGCTCGGGCGTCGGCGCCGCCTCCTGGCCGGTCGAGACGCTCGTGCTCGGGGTGATTCTGGTTGGGGCGACGTTCATGCGGCTCGTCCGCCTGGGCAATGGCGGGGGCGATCTCGACGAGGGGATCCGCGGGATGCAGTTGCTCCTGATGTCGGCGGGCTACCGACCGGTCGCCGAGATCTACTCGTCGCAGGGGCCGCTCCTGCTCGACCTGCTGTACCCGGTCTACCACCTTTTCGGCGAGACGCTGGGGGCGGCTCGGCTCGCGGTGGCGCTGTACTCGCTGATCGGCATCCTGGGCGCCTACTGGGTCGCGCGGCTCCTCGGCGGCCCGATCGGCGGCGCCACGGCCGCCGCCTTGCTGGCTCTCAGCCCGACCTACCTGCGCAACTCTCGCCAGGCCCTCGCCGAGGCGCCGGCCCTCGCGCCGGCGATCCTGGCGGTTGGGGCCGCCGTGGCCTACCAGCGGAGCGGTCGCCGGGCCTGGCTTCTCCTCTCGGGCGTGCTGCTGGGGGTAGCGCTCCTGATCAAGCCGATCGTCGTGGCCGCGGTCGTGCCGATCGCCGTCGCGGCCTACCTGGGGCCGCGGCGCGGGGCTGGCCCGGTGCTGCTGGTCGGCGCAGTGACGGCGGCGGTCGTCGTGGGCATCGTCTTGCTGACCGGCCTGCCGGCCGTGTTCAACCAGATGGTCGAGTACCGCCTCCGAAGCCGTGAGGCCAGTGGTTGGGAGCTGCGCGAGAACTGGAAGCTGCTCCAGGCAACGCTGGGGCGCGACGGGCTCGGGCTCTTCGCGCTCGCCATCGGCTCAGGGCTGGCCCTGCTGACCGCGAGTCCACGCCGAGGATTACCGTTCGTCCTCTGGCCGCTCGCCAGCCTCGGGCTCCTGCTGGCCTACGCGCCGCTCTTTCCCAAGCACGCGGTGGTCGTCCTCCCGCCCCTCGCCGTGGCGGCCGGGGCCGGAGCCGGCCTGGTCTGGCGAGCAGCGAGGGCTCGTCGCTGGCAGGGGATGCTCGGGCTGGTGCTGCTGGCCGGGCCAGCGCTCTTCTATCTCTGGTCGGCGCCGGCCGTCCTTGCCTGGGACGCCCGCCTGATGAGCTTCGGACCGAGCACCGAGGGCGAGCGCTTCGCCGAATCGGCCGACGCCGCTCGGACGATCGCAACGCTCACGACGCGCGGGCAGTTCGTGATTACCGATCATCCGTACCTGGCGTTCCTGGCCCAGCGGCTGGTCCCGCCGGAGCTGGCCGACCCGTCGAAGACGCGGGTCCGCGCGCGGGAGCTGACCGGCGAAGACATCGCCGCCAGCGGCGAGGCCTACGACGCGCGGTTGGTGGTGTTGTGGGGTGACCGCCTGCGGACCCTGCGTGGATTCACGGCCTGGCTGGATCGGACGTTCCTACCCGTCAAGGTGTATGCCCGCGGCCCCGATTCGCCGCGGGTGGTTTACGCCCGTCGCGACGCCGACTCATCCGTGGTCAGGTCGGCGCTTCAGGACTCGATCCGGACGCCGAGCGCAGTCGACTTCGGCAACGCCCTGCGTCTGAGCGGGTACAGCGTGGATCGCGAGGAGCTAGCGCGCAACGGCGACGTCGGGGTAGCCTACGAGTGGGAGGCGGTTGGTCGGGCGAGCGTCGACTACCACATCCTGACCGAGCTGCGCGGTCCGGACGGTCAAGTCTGGGCCGCCGAGGAGCTCTCGCTCGGCGGACGCAGCATCGGTGTGACCGACTGGCAGCCCGGGCGCTGGCTGTTCCAGGCGTCGACGCTCGAGATCCCGGCCGAGGCGCCGAGCGGCGAGTACGTCCTGTCGGTGGGGGTCCACGACAGTCGGGCGCGGGCGGAGCTGGCGATCACCGCCGGTGACCCCCGCCTCGGCTCGCGTAGTGAGCCGCTCCACCGGTTCGACGTCGCGCGAGTTCGGGTCCGCTGATGGCCGCCAGGGCTGACCTCACCCCCCAACTCCCATTGCCTGAAGGGAAGGGGGGTTGGGGGGTGAGGTTGCTCCACAGTCTTGTCCTCCTCGCCATCCTCACCGTGGCGTTCGCGATGCGTGTCACCGACCTGGAGGGGGCTCGCAGCAACTTTCCTGACCTGTTCGACGAGGGCATCCGCGTCGAACAGCTTTTCTTGATGAGCCAGGGGTTCCGTCCCTATCGCGACATCTATGCTGCCCAGGGGCCCCTGCTCCTGGACACCCTCTACCCGTTCTATCGGCTGTTCGGCGAGACCCTCGGCGCCGTCCGCCTGGGCGTCGGCCTGCTCTCGCTGGTCGGACTGGTCGGAGCCTACCTGGTCGCTCGCGAGCTCGGCGGGCGATTCGGCGGGCTTCTGGCCTGCGGGTTGCTCGCCCTCAGCCCGCCCTACCTGGAGGGGTCTCGCCTGGCCCTCGCCGAGGTGCCGTCAATCGCCCCGGCCCTGCTGGCCCTGGCCTTCGCTCTCCGCTACCGCGGCGGTGGCTCCCGCCGTTGGCTGGTAGCGTCGGCCGTCTTCTTTGCCGTGTCGCTGCTGCTCAAACCGATGATCCTGCCGGTCGGCGTGGCGATCGGGTTGGTCTTGCTGGGCCGCCCCTACTCCGGGCGCCCCCCCTACCCCCCCAAACTTGGGGGGGTAGGGGGGGCGCGTTCGGGGCCTGATCTGGCGGTGCACGCCTTCGTCGTCGCGGCGGTGATCGCGGTCGTCGTCGTCGCGATGGGGCCACGCGAGGTGTTCGAGCAGCTCGTGCTCTACCGGGCTGGCGCGACTGGGGCTTCGGTCTGGGATGCGCGGGCAAACTGGAAGGAGGCGGTCCAGGGGCCGGTCGGAGCGCAGCCCTCCCTCTACGTCCTGGCCGTGGTTGGAGCGATCCTGCTGCTCGTGAGAACTGGCTGGCGGGGCGCTCCGCTCGTCGCCTGGCCACTGGCGACGTTCGCGCTGCTTTTCTTCTACACCCCACTCCATCCCAAGCATCTCGTGTACCTTGCGCCCCCCGCCGCTGTCCTGGCCGGTGCCGGCCTCGGCGCCGCTCTTCGGGGCGTGGGTCGCGACGTCCGGATCGCGAGGTGGCCGGCGCCCGAGTCGGCGCTCGTTCGATCCAGTGTGGCCGCGGCGGCCGCGTTTCTCCTGGTCTGGAACGTCGCGACGGTCCAGCCGGCGCTCGCGCGTGGCGTGCAGGTCGGGGTGAGCGAGGACGACCTCGACCTGCACGTCTTTGACGACGAAGTGGCCCGAACGCTCAGGGCGCTCACGTCGCCCGACGAGTTTATCCTGACCGATCATCCGTATCTGGCGTTCCTGGCCCGACGAATGGTCCCGCCGGAGCTGGTCGATCCGTCCCGAGGGCGGACGCGGGCGGGAACCTTGACGGACGAGGTGGCGGCTCGGAGTGCGACTGAACGCGACACCCGCGTGGTGCTGTTCTGGGCCGACCGTCTGCGACGGCTGGGTCGGTTCAACGCCTGGGTCGAGCAGCGCTACCGACCGGTCGCGTCGTTTGGGACGCGAGTCGCCCGGAGCAGGTTTGGCAAGGACCGCACGGTCTACCTGCGGAACGACGCCGACTTCGACGCCGCTCGGTCGGCGTTGGTC